>CATZIG010000028.1 GCA_958419975.1 uncultured Collinsella sp. | reverse complement strand
CGAGACCGGCCAGACCATCATCGCCGGCATGGGCGAGCTGCACCTCGAGATCATCGTCGACCGTCTGCTCCGCGAGTTCAAGGTTGACGCTAACGTCGGTAAGCCCCAGGTTGCCTACCGCGAGACCGCTGGTCACGACGTCGAGAAGGCTGAGGGCAAGTTCGTTCGTCAGTCCGGCGGTCGCGGTCAGTACGGCCACGCTGTCATCAAGCTCGAGAAGATGGAGGAGGGCTTCGGCTACGAGTTCGTCAACGCTATCGTCGGCGGCGTCGTGCCCAAGGAGTACATCCCGTCCATCGACAAGGGCATCCAGGAGGCCCTGAACACCGGTGTTATCGCCGGCTTCCCGGTCCTCGACGTTAAGGTCACCCTGTTCGATGGTTCTTACCACGAGGTCGACTCCTCCGAGGCCGCCTTCAAGATCGCCGGTTCCATGGCTATCAAGGACGCCCTCAAGAAGTCCGATCCGCAGCTGCTCGAGCCGATCATGGCTGTCGAGGTCGAGACCCCCGAGCAGTACATGGGCGACGTTATGGGCAACCTCTCCGGTCGCCGCGGCAAGATCGAGGGCATGGAGGATCGCAAGAACAGCAAGCTCATCCGTGCCAAGGTGCCGCTGGGCGAGATGTTCGGTTACGCTACCGACCTTCGCTCCCAGACCCAGGGCCGTGCATCCTACACGATGCAGTTCGACTCTTATGAGCCCGCGCCCAAGTCCATCGTGGACGAGGTCATGAGCAAGAACGCCTAAGTTCGAGCTCCCTGTTACGTAATCCGCGAGAACATCTCTCGCACTCTTTGGAGGTTTAAGTTGGCTACCCAGAAGATCCGCATTCGCCTAAAGGGCTATGATCACGAGGTCGTCGATCAGTCCGCGAAGCTCATCGTCGAGACCGCTCAGAAGACCGGCGCTCGCGTTTCCGGTCCTGTCCCCCTGCCCACCGAGCGCAACCTGTACACGGTTATCCGCTCGCCGCACGTGAACAAGGACTCCCGTGAGCAGTTCGAGATGCGCACTCACAAGCGCCTCATCGACATCCTCGACCCCACCTCGGGCACCGTTGATTCGCTTATGCGTCTCGACCTCCCCGCTGGCGTCGACATCGACATCAAGCTCTAAGCGATATCGCTCATAGCTTAAAGGGCCCCGCTGCCGTTACGGTAGCGGGGCCCTTTTGTTTAGCATGATGGGATTGGACCGCCGGATAAGGCTGCCGAGCGGCTGGCTGTGGCGCCCTATTCGCTCGCGGGACGCAGCGATGCCTCCTCAAAATGGAAGGATCGCAAACCGCCTTCCGTTTCGATACACGCGCGACCAAAGCCATCGACGGTTTTAAAGATGCCTCGTGCCAGCTCGTCTCCAGCGGGGGAGCGGGCGATAACGTGCTTCCCGATCCAATTGAGGTGAGCGATATATTCGTCGTGGACGGGCGCGAGCGGACCGGCGTCTTCTTCCTTGGCGTTGAGGCGCTCTGCCCAGGTATCTACAGCGTCTATAACTGCGTGATAGACCTCATCGAGGAGCATGTCGACGGCGGGAACGCTCTCGTTGAGGTCCGAGAGGCCAATTGCCGCCAGGCCGCCATCGGGCACCTCTTGGGGCGTGTAGTTTACGTTGACACCAATGCCGCAGACGGCGAAAGGTTTGCCTTCGTTATCGCGTGCGGCCTCGACCAGAATGCCGCCGAGTTTGCGTCCACGCGCGACCAGGTCGTTGGGCCATTTGAGGCCAATCTCGTTTGCAAGACCCTGCTTTTCGAGTGCTTCGAGCACCGCTAGGCCGCTGACGGCGGCAAGACCAGAGTACTTTGCGGGATTAACGCATGGACGCAGGACAATCGAAAGCAATAGGTTGCCGGCGGTTGAATCCCACTTGTGGCCGCGCCGGCCGCGTCCTGCCGTTTGCGCACGGGCGGCAAGTCCTGTGCCGTGCGGCGCACCCTGTTTTCCTGCCTCGAGCAGGTCATCGTTGGTCGATCCGGTTACGTCGACAATCGTTAATTGGGCATCCATAGCGGCTGCTACCTCCTTATTGAATAAGTGAATGACGCAATGGTGTCGAGAGATAGACACAATGTGAAGCCTTTGTCGCATTTGGACAATTTAATGTTAACACGTCAACAAAGACTGAAATGCGTTATCCTCTCTTGGTCGATGTAAACACGTCAACAACTCAAAGGAGGTTAGTGATGGGTTTCACGATTCTTGGAACAGGTTCGGCACTTCCTGAGCGCAGTGTTTCCAATGACGAGCTGTCTGAGTTCCTCGATACCTCGGATGAGTGGATTTTTACTCGCACAGGTATCAAGAGCCGCCATGTCTGCACCACCGAGTCACTTGACGACCTTGCCGTAGCGGCGAGCGAGCGGGCACTCCAGGTGTCCGGAATCGACGCGAGCCAGCTGGATCTGATCGTCTGCTCGACGACGACGGGTGACCACCTTGTTCCCGCTGAGGCGTGTGCCGTTGCTGAGCGACTAGGCGCGACGTGCCCTGCCTTCGATGTCTCGGCGGCTTGTGCCGGCTTCGTATTTGCGCTCGATGTCGCCGAGGGCTATATCGCCCGCGGCCGTGCCGAGCGCGTGCTTGTTGTTGCTGCCGAGCAGATGACGCGCGCGCTCGACTGGACCGACCGTGCCACCTGCGTGCTTTTTGGCGATGGGGCAGGCGCCGCAGTGATTGAAGCTGGGGGAGACAACCCCCTTGCCGTTGAGCTTTCGACGGCGCCCGACGTCGAGACGTTGCGCGTTCCCGGTCTGGTCGGTACCTCGCCGTTTAAGGCTTCCGCAGATAGCGCGAGCGTGCTGTCCATGAATGGCCGCCGCGTGTTCAAGTTCGGCGTCAACGCCATCTGCGACACGGTCCATAAGCTTGCGATCGATGCGGGCATTTTGGTCGAAGACATCGATCATTTTGTATTCCATCAGGCTAACGAACGAATCCTGAGCCAGGCGGTCAAGCGCCTGGGCGTGCCGGACGAGCGCGTGGTTCGCACGTTGCGTGAAACCGGCAACATCTCGAGCGCATGCATTCCGCTTGCCCTCGACCGGCTGGCAAACGCCGGTGCACTTCACACAGGCGACACCATCGCCTTGGTTGGATTTGGCGCCGGTCTGGATATAGGTGGCTATCTGCTTCGTTGGAAGTAGTCGCACATAGGAAATAAAAACGCCCTAGGGCACAACCAAAGGAGAACTACCATGGCAGATCAGAAGACCTTCGAGCGCGTTTGCGACGTTATCCGCGAGACCGCCGGTCTTGACGATGTCGAGATGAAGCCCGAGTCCACGCTCGAGGAGATTGGTCTCGACAGCCTGGGCACCGTCGAGATCCTCGTTGCCGTCGAGGACGAGTTTGGCATCCAGCTCGATACCGAGGAGAACCCCAAGACGGTCGGCGAGTTCGCCGATACGGTCGAGGCGGCATTGGAGAAGTAGAGATGCTCAAGACTCCTCTCTGCGATCTGCTCGGCATCGAAAAGCCCGTGTTCCAGGGCGGTATGGCCTGGATTGCCGATGCCTCGCTTGCCTCGGCTGTGTCCGAGGCCGGCGGGCTGGGAATCATCGCGGCCATGAATGCCGACGCCAACTGGCTGCGCGATCAGATTCACGAGCTGCGCACCAAGACGGATAAGCCCTTTGGCGTGAACGTCATGCTCATGAGCCCGTTTGCCGACGAGGTCGCACAGGTTGTAATCGACGAGCAAGTGCCGGTCGTCGTGACGGGTGCCGGCAATCCCACCAAGTACATGAAGGCTTGGAACGACGCCGGCATCAAGGTCATCCCGGTCGTTGCCTCGGTGGCGCTGGCGCGCCTCGTGGCACGTCGTGGAGCCACGGCGGTTGTTGCCGAGGGTACCGAATCGGGCGGCCATATTGGCGAGACCTCGACGATGGCACTGGTGCCGCAGGTCGTCGATGCGGTTGACATTCCCGTTGTGGCCGCCGGCGGTATTGCCGACGGCCGCGGCGTGGCGGCCGCCTTTATGCTGGGCGCCGAAGGCGTGCAAGTGGGTACGCGCTTTCTGGTCGCAGACGAGTGCACCGTCTCGGAGCAGTACAAAGAGATGGTCCTGAAGGCCAACGACACTTCGACGCGTGCGACCGGTCGCTCGACGGGACATCCGGTGCGCGCCCTCAAGAGCCCCTTCACCAACGCCTATGCCAAGAGCGAGGGTTCCGGCGCGAGTGCCGAGGAGCTCGGTGCTATGGGAACCGGTGCGCTGCGTAAGGCCGCCAAGGACGGCAACTACGAAGAGGGTTCGTTTTTGTGTGGACAGATTGCCGGCATGGTCAACGAGCGCCAGAGCGCACGCGAAATCGTCGACGACCTGGTCGATGGCGCCGAGCACGTCCTGAAGGGTGCGTGCGCATGGGTGGCGTAGCGTTTTTGTTTGCCGGCCAGGGTGCCCAACACCCCGCGATGGGCGTCGACTTGATCGAGACATCGCCGGCGGCCGCCGAGGTGTTCGCCATTGCCGATGAGGTGCGCCCGGGGACGAGCGAGCAGTGCCGGAGCGCCTCCAAGGAGGAGCTCTCGCAGACCGAGAACACGCAGCCTTGCGTGTTCGTGCACGACTTGGCTGTCGCCGTCGCCCTGCGCGAGCGCGGCGTGGCGCCTGCCGCCTGTGCGGGATTCTCGCTGGGCGAGGTCGCTGCACTCACCTTTGCGGGGGCATTCGATACGCGAGCGGGTTTTGAGCTCGTGTGTGAGCGCGCGGCATTGATGGCCACGGCGGCCGAGCGTCACCCCGGCGGCATGCGCGCCGTCATCAAACTTGATGCTGCGCAAGTCGAGAACCTGGCTGCGCAGGCCGGCGAGGACTGCTGGCCGGTCAACTACAACAGCCCGCAGCAGACAGTTGTGGCCGGAGCGCCCGATGCGCTGCAGACCCTCGACGTCCTAGTAAAAGAGGCTGGCGGCCGCGCCATGAAGGTCGCGGTGTCGGGTGCATTTCATAGCCCCTATATGGCCGAGGCGACCTGTGGCCTTGCCGCATATATTGAGGCCGGTCACGCGCCGTCCCCGTTGCTCATTCCTGTTTTGGCAAATATGACGGCGGCGCCCTATCCGGCGGACTCGCGAGCAGTATCGGATGTCTTGGCCAACCAGGTGAGCAATGCCGTTCGCTGGGTCGACACGCTGCATACTCTGCAGGATCAGGGCATCGACACGTTTATTGAGGTCGGTCCTGGCAAAACACTGTCGGGCCTGGTCAAGCGTACGCTGAGCGACGTTCGCGTTTATTCGTGCGAAACGGCCGAGCAGGTCGCAGCTATTGCCGATGAGCTCGCATAGCCCACAGGGCTGTAACCCGAAAGGAATGACATGGGCAACTTGAACAACGGCGCGCTCGAGCGCAACGACTCACGCCGTGTGGCACTGGTCACGGGCGGCTCGCGGGGAATCGGCCGCGCTTGTGCGGTTGGCTTGGCGGAGGACGGCTTTGATATTGCCGTCGTCTATGCCGGTAGCGTCGATGCCGCGCGCGAGACATGCGGAGCCTGCGAGGCGTCTGGCGCTACGGCACGCGCATATCAATGTGACGTGGCCGATCCCGCTGCCGTCAATGCGTGCGTGGAAGCGGTCCTCAACGACTTTGGCTCCATTTGGGCGCTCGTCAACAACGCCGGCATCACGCGCGACGGCCTGCTCATGCGTATGGGTGACGATGCCTTCGACCGCGTGCTCGATGTCAATCTCAAGGGCACGTTCAATACGACGCGCGCACTCACCAAGACCTTTATGCGCCAGCGCGGCGGTTGCGTCATCAACATGAGCTCGGTTGTGGGCCTGATGGGCAATGCCGGGCAGGCCAACTACGCTGCCTCCAAGGCGGGCGTGATCGGCCTGACCAAGGCGGTAGCGCGCGAGCTTGCGCCCCGCGGCGTACGAGTGAACGCGGTCGCACCCGGGTTTGTCGAGACCGATATGACGGCAAAGCTATCGGATAAGGTGCGTGCGGCGTGCGAGGAGCAGATTCCCCTGAGGCGCATGGCGCGTCCCGAGGAAGTGGCCGGCGTGGTGCGCTTTTTGGCGAGCGACGCGGCTGCCTACATTACGGGCGAAGTCGTACGCGTCGACGGCGGAATGGCGATGTAGAAACCAGGGCCGAAGAACGGCTTGGATGAGGAGACCATGATGGAACAGAGAGTTGCAATCACCGGTATCGGTGCCGTGTCGCCGCTCGGCAACACCGCGCTTGCCACCTGGGCGGCCATGTGCGCCGGCACGTGCGGCATCGGCCCGATCACGCACTTCGATACCGATGCGTTTGCCGTCAAGGTGGCAGCCGAGGTCAAGGGCTTTGACGGCAACGAGTACTTTGGCAAGCGTGATGCCAAGCATCTCGACCCCTGCGTTCAGTTTGCGATGGCGGCTTCGGACGAAGCCATGCACGATGCGGGCTTTGATGTCGAAGGCGCCATCGATCGCGAGCGCCTGGGCGTCTACGTGGGCTCGGGCGTGGGCGGCATGACGACGCTCGTCGACAACGTCCATACGATTGCCGAACGTGGGCCCCGCCGCGCATCGCCCTATATGATCGCGATGATGATCCCCAACATGGCATCGGGCAATATCGCAATCCGCCACAAGGCAAAGGGCCCGACCCTGCCCGTGGTGACCGCGTGCGCAACCTCGGCCCATGCGGTGGGCGAGGCGTTCCGCGCCATCAAGCACGGCTATGCCGACGCGATCCTCGCGGGCGGCGCCGAGGCCACAATTATCCCCGATGCCGTTGCGGGCTTTACGTCCTGCCGCGCATTGACCACCAACCCCGATCCCGCGACGGCCTGCCGTCCGTTCGATGCAGACCGCGACGGCTTTGTGATGGGCGAGGGCGCCTGCGTGCTCGTGCTCGAGAGCATGGAACATGCGCAGGCGCGCGGTGCGCACATTTATGCCGAGGTCGTGGGCTACGGCAACACCGATGATGCCTATCACATCACGAGCCCTGATCCCGAGGCTGCCGGCATTGCCCGCGCGATATCGCTGGCGGTGACCGAGGGCGACGTCAAGCCTTCCGAGGGTCTCTACATCAATGCCCACGGCACATCTACCAAGCTCAACGATTCGTCCGAGACGGCGGGCATTAAGCGTGCGCTCGGCGAGGACGCGGCGCGCGCCGCGCACGTCTCGTCGACTAAGTCGATGACCGGCCACATGATCGGTGCCACGGGCGCCATCGAGGTCATGGCCTGCGCCATGGCGCTCGAGCAGGGCGTGGTGCCGCCGACCATTAACTACCACACGCCCGATCCCGCCTGCGATCTTGACTACACGCCCAATCGCGCGGTTCGCGCCGACCTTACCTGGGCGCTTTCGACCAACCTGGGCTTTGGCGGACACAACGCCGCCATCGCGCTGCGTAGATATACGAGGAGCTAGAGCATGGATTCCAAAAGACTTGCCGAGATAGCCGATGTTATGGAGGACCGCGGCCTCACGCGCGTGCGCGTTGAGGAGCCCGATGGCACCGCGGTCGAACTCGAGCGCGCGAGCGCCGCACAGCCGGTTGCCGTGCCCATGCCCATGCCGAGCGCTATGGCCGCTCCAGTTGCAGCTCCCACAGTCGCGCCTGCCGCACCGGAGCCCGCCGCGCAGACACCTGCCGCCGCACCGGAGCCCAAGGGCACCGAGGTGACCGCTCCCATGGTCGGCGTTTTCTATGCTGCCCCGGCGCCGGGCGACGAACCGCTTGTGCACGTGGGCTCCAAGGTCAAGGCTGGCGAGACCCTTTGCATCATCGAGGCCATGAAGGTTCTCAACGAGGTGACGGCAGAGGCGGATGGCGAGGTGCTCGAGATCTGCGTGGCCGACGGCGACCTCGTGGAGTTCGGCAGCTGCCTCATGAGGATCGGATAGGTGATATCCATGAACAAAGAAGAGCTCAAGAAGCTGTTACCGCATCGCGAGCCGATGCTTTTGCTCGACGAAGCCGAGCTGGTGGGCGACGAGGCCCACGGCAAGATCACGATTACGGGCGACGAATACTTTTTGCAGGGGCATTTTCCGGGAAACCCGGTGGTCCCCGGCGTGATCCAGTGCGAGATGCTCGCCCAAAACTGCTGCGTGCTGCTGATGGGCGATGGGGAGGCGCGCGGCGCGACGCCGTTCTACACGAGTCTGGACAAGGTGCGCTTTAAGCGTCCGGTGCGCCCGGGCGACACGGTGGATCTGGTGTGCACCATCACGCGTGTGCGCGGGCCGTTCCGCTTTGCGACGGGTACTGCGAGCGTCAACGGTGAGGTCTGTTGCCGCGCCGATATGTCTTTTGCACTCATGCACGAAAGTTAAGGAAGGCTTCATGTTCGACAAAGTGCTCATCGCCAACCGCGGCGAAGTCGCGGTCCGTGTTATTCGCGCGTGCCGCGATATGGGCATCAAAACCGTCGCCGTCTATTCCACGGCCGATGCGGACGCGCTGCATGTGCAACTTGCCGACGAGGCGTATTGCATCGGCGGCCCGCGTCTTGCCGAGAGCTACCTCAACGACGATGCCGTGCTCACCTGTGCCGTAAAGTCGGGCGCAAAGGCGATCCATCCTGGGTACGGCTTCTTTTCCGAGAAGGCGAGCTTTGTACGCGACTGCGACAAGTATGGCCTGGCTTTTGTCGGTCCTTCGGCCGAGGTGATCGACAGCATGGGCGACAAGGACGCCGCACGCCGAACGGCTGCCGCGGCGGGCGTGCCCATCGTGCCGGGCTGCGATTTGCTCAAAAGTCCCGAGGAGGCGACGGCCGAGGCCGAGCGCATTGGCTGTCCCGTGCTCATTAAGGCGCGCGCGGGCGGTGGCGGTCGCGGCATTCGCAAGGTCGAGCGCGTGGAAGATGCGGCAAAGGCGTTCATCGAGGCGCGTGCCGAGGGCGAGGCCGTTTTTGGCGACGGCGAGTGCTACATGGAGAAGTTCGTCGCGCCGGCGCATCACGTTGAGGTGCAGATTATGGCCGATAAGCAGGGCCATGTGTTTTCGCTCGGCGAGCGCGAGTGCTCGGTGCAGCGGCGCAACCAAAAGCTAATCGAGGAGAGCCCCGCGCCGTGCCTCTACGGACACGACGACATTCGTGCTCGCATGCACAAGGCAGCGCGTGACCTGGCTCGTGCCGTCGGCTACGAAGGAGCCGGTACCATCGAGTTCCTGTATTCGGACGACGGCAATTTCTACTTTATGGAAATGAACACGCGCTTGCAGGTGGAGCATCCGGTTACGGAGTTTGTGACCGATACCGACTTGGCCAAGTGGCAGCTGCCCTTTGAGCAGGAGGACATGCCGGTCCGCAACCACGCCATGGAGTGCCGCATCAATGCCGAAACGCCGGACTTTCTGCCGTCATGCGGAACGGTCACCGCGTTGCGTGTGCCGGGTGGTCCGCGCGTGCGCTGGGATTCCGCCATGTTTACCGGTGCGAAAGTTCCGCCGTACTACGACTCCATGCTTGGCAAGCTCATCGTGTGTGCGCCCACGCGTGACGGCGCCATTCGCAAGATGCGCTCGGCCCTGGGCGAGCTCGTGATTGAGGGCGTGAGCGAAAACAGCGAGCTTCAGCTCGACGTGCTGGCAAACGACGAGTTCTTGTCGGGCATGTACCACACCGATCTGATGGGGCATCTCTATGCTGATGAATAGAAAAGCGAAGACGGTCAATGTCCTTGAGGGGCCGATAACCGAGTCGTGCGCCGAGTTTCCCGCACGCCACGTGTTTATCAAGTGCCCGGAGTGCCGCCGTGTGATCGATGAGGCACGCCTGCACGACAACCTCGAGGTCTGCCCTCGTTGCGGCAAACACTTTCGCGTGAGCGGTCGCGCGCGCATGCGCATGACGGTCGACGGGGGCACGTTTGAGGAATGGGATGCCAATCTGGCGTCGGAGGACTTCCTCTCGTTTCCCGGCTATGCCGACAAGCTCAAGAGCGTGAGCGAGCGTTCGGGCGAGCGCGATGCCGTCGTGTGCGGTAGGGGTAAAATCTGCGGCTGCGATACCGCGCTCTTCTTTATGGATGCCAACTTTATGATGGGCTCGATGGGCTCCGTGGTGGGCGAGAAGATCTGTCGCACATTTGAGCGTGCGACCGAGCTGGGGCTGCCGGTCGTTGGCTTTACCGTATCGGGTGGCGCCCGCATGCAGGAGGGCGTGACCTCGCTCATGCAGATGGCCAAAATCTCTGCGGCGGTTAGGCGCCACAGCGAGGCGGGCGGCCTGTATGTCACGGTGCTCACCGACCCCACGACCGGAGGCGTAACCGCGAGCTTTGCCATGGAGGGCGACATTATCCTGGCCGAGCCCGATGCCCTGACGGCTTTTGCCGGCCCGCGCGTGATCGAGCAGAACATGCACAAACGCCTGCCCAAGGGATTCCAGCGCTCCGAGTTTTTGCTGGAGCACGGCTTTTGCGATGCCGTTGTTCCGCGTGGCGAGATTGCGCTCACGGTAGGCGAGCTGCTGGCGCTGCACGAAGGGCACGCGCCCGGCCTGGGGGCACCGCATGAGATCGTGCATACGGGTCGTCGCGGCAAAAAGCTGGGACACTTGTTCAAGCGCTCGGCCGCACCAAAAACCGCGCTCGAGATTGTCAAGCAGACCCGCTCGGCAGATCGCGCCACGGCGGGTGAGATGATCTCGCTGGGCCTGGATGGATTTGTGGAGCTGCACGGCGACCGTTACTTTGGCGACGACGCCGCTGTGGTGACTGGCATTGGCTGGAAAGACGGACGCCCCGTAACGGTCATCGCCATCGAGCGCGGCACCACGACCAAAGAGCGTATGCGCCGCAACTTTGGCATGGCGCATCCCGAGGGCTACCGCATAGCGCGTCGCCTGATGCGCCAGGCCGAAAAGTTTGGTCGACCGGTTCTGTGCCTGGTCGATACTTCGGGTGCGTTTTGCGGCATCGGTGCCGAGGAACGCGGTCAGGGCGAGGCCATCGCCCAGAATCTCATGGAGATGAGCGGCCTTAAGACGCCGATTGTCTCGGTGGTAATAGGCGAGGGCGGCTCTGGTGGCGCGCTGGCGCTGTCCGTGGCCGACCGCATCCTGATGCTCTCGAGCTCGGCCTATTCGGTCGTGAGCCCCGAGGCCTGTGCGTCGATTCTGTGGAAGGATACCGAGCGCGCGAATGAGGCCGCCGAAGCGCTTAAGCTCACGGCCCCCGATCTGTTGGCGCTCGGCATCATCGACGGCATTGTTGATGATAGGGGCCTGTCGCATGAGGAGATCGCCGGTGCCGTCATGTCCTCGGCATTTGATGCCTTCGATACGCTTGGGCGGCTCGACGACGCGACCCTCACAAACCTCCGCTACAAAAAGTACCGCGCAATCGGTCAGTATCGCACGATGTGACAAAGGGACAGTCCGCATGTCACATTGGGAAAGGGTTCCTGTGTCACAAGTTTCTAACACCTCGTTTACAACGACGGTCTCATCAAACGCCATGGCCGTGGTGGACTATCTGTCCAAAAGCATGATGTCGGCGTTACCGTTTATTGTCTGCGCGGCGTTGTTCCGCACCGTCGCCGTCATTATGGGCGAAGGCATGCTGGGCCTATGGTCTGCCGATTCCGAAATCTATCGCCTGTTCTACAGTTGGCTCTATAACGCCGGCTACTACTTTTTGCCCATTTATCTTGGTTGGGCGGCCGCCCGCCAGCTCGGTTGCTCGGAGCAGCTGGGCATGATGCTGGGCGGCGTATTGATTGCGCCCGATCTGCTTAAGCTTGTCGATGCCGCATCGACGACGGGGGCATCGATGACTTCCGTGTATGGTCTGCTTCCTGCGCCGGTCAACGATTACACGACGACTGTTATTCCGGTTCTCATCTCGGTGCCTGTGTTATGGCAAGTGGAGTGTTTCTTTCGGCGCGTTATCCCTAAGGCCGTGGCGTTTTCGTTCGTTCCGTTTGCAACCATGCTTGTCATGGTTCCGGTTTCGCTGTGCATTACGGCGCCGGCGGGCAGCTATCTGGGCATGCTGTTGGGACAGCTTATGTTTATGCTTGGCAATTCCGGTGGCATCGTGTCGCTGTTCACGCTCATGGGGCTTGCCGCGGGCTGGGAGTTCCTAAAGATCGCCGGCGTCAGCAACGTTGTCCTATCGCTCGCCTATGCGCAGTTTATGAGTGTGGGAACGGATTCGTGCATTTTGATCGCCGCGACGATGGCAACGTTCGCCGTTTGGGGCATGCCTTTTGGCGCGTCGCTCCGCGTTGCGGATAAGGACGAGAAGGCGCTCATGCTGGGCTATTCGATCTCGGGTGTTCTTGGCGGCGTAAGCGAGCCGGCGCTGTACGGTTGCGGCTTTAAATATGGCAGGTGCCTGACGTGCATGGCCATTGGCGGCGCCGTCGGAGGCCTTGTTGCGGCCGTGGGCCACGTTACGGCCTATACCATCGGCATGACGAATGTCCTTATGGTCATTGGCTTTGCCACGGGCGGCATCTCGAACCTGCTGTGGTGCTGCGTTGCCGGCGGTGTGGCATTTGCGGTGTCTGCGGCGCTGAGCTACTGCTTTGGCGTGGTGCCGGCGCAGGGACAGACGACGGGGGACGGAGCCGATTCACCCGAAACCTCGAAGAGCGTGGCCGAAGTAAGCGCGTAAACCTGTGCGACACAAGGACGATTCCTTTGCCATATTCCAAGGCCGTGGCCCGTGTGGGTTGCGGCCTTTTTTGTATCTGGGGGACAAAGTGGCTACACTACAATCCGTTTGAGCAATAGATATATAGGTAGTACCGTGGGGGCGGATGTAGATGGTCGAGTGGATTGTTAAGCGTGCGCAGGGCGACCGTGCGCGCGTGGGCACGTTGACGGGCGTGGTGTGTATTCTCGCCAATGTTGCGCTTTGTGCTGCGAAGGGCGCAATTGGTGTGGTTTCGGGATCGGTTTCGATTGTGGCGGATGCCATGAACAACCTGTCCGATGCCAGCTCGAATATCGTGAGCGTGCTGGGCTTTAAGCTGGCGAGCAAGCCGGCCGACCCCGAGCATCCATACGGCCATGGTCGCTATGAGTATCTCTCGGGATTGGTCGTGGCGGCGCTCGTGCTGCTGATTGGCGTTGAGCTGGTGAAGTCCTCGGTTGAGCGCATCATCCACCCCGAACCTGTCGAGTTCTCGCTTGCCCTGGTGGCAGTTCTAGTGCTTTCGATGGTCGTAAAGCTCTGGATGGCGGCCCTCAACCAAAAGCTCGGCGATTGCATTGAGTCCGAGACGCTGCATGCGACCGCGCAGGATTCCAAGAACGATGTCCTTGCCACGGGCGCCGTGTTAGCGTGCGCAATTGTTTCGCAGGTGACGCACATCAATCTTGACGCATGGGTCGGCCTTGCCGTTGGCGCCTATATTGGCTGGAGCGGCTTTGAACTTATTCAAGATACGGTGAGCCCGCTTTTGGGTCAGTCGCCCGATCCTAAGCTGGTCAAGCACATTCGAGACAAGATCATGAGCTATCCCGGCGTTTTGGGCGTTCACGATTTGATGGTTCACGACTACGGCCCGGGCAGGAAGTTCGCAAGCGCGCATGCCGAGATGGCAGCCGAGGTCAGTCCGCTGGAAAGTCACGACACGCTCGACAATATTGAGCAGGCGTTTAGGGATGAGGACGGCATGATCGTCACGCTTCACTACGATCCCATCGTGACCGATGACCCCAAGCTGGCGAGCATGCGCTTGCGCATTCACGCCATGGCCCAGGAGATCGATAGTCGCCTTTCGATTCACGACCTTCGCTGCGTGCCGGGTCCCACGCACACCAACGTGATCTTTGACTGCGTACGGCCCTCGGATTTGGACATGGATGCCGATGAGCTCAAACATGCGTTGGCCCAGAGGGTCGAATCGGAATACCCCAAGTCGATTGCCAAGATCACGATCGACGAAGACTACGTAGGGCATACCCACGAGTAGGGCTGTGCCGGCAAAGCAGGTTATGCAGAAGGGGAGAGCATGAAGAAGCTGTATCTACTCCGCCACGGTCAGACGGAGTTCAACGTCAAAAAGCTGGTCCAGGGCCGCTGCGATTCACCGCTGACCGACCTGGGCCGCAAACAAGCGGGAATGGCAGCCGCATGGCTCAAAGCTCACGGCGTCGTCCCCGACAAAGTAGTCTCATCACCCTTAGGCCGAGCCATGGACACGGCAAGTCTCGTCGCATGCGAACTCCTCGGCCCGGACGCAGCAGTCGAGCCCTGTGAAGGCATTATCGAGCGCAGCTACGGCACCTTCGAAGAGGGCCCCCACGACGCCCTGCCCACTGACGTTTGGGATCCGGGCGAGGACCTGGTCCCCTTCGGAGGAGAAGGAAGCCGCGCGCTGCAAGAGCGCATGGTAGACACCCTCACCAATCTCATGGGCGCCGAGGGCATAGAAACCCTCCTAGCAGTAAGCCACGGCAGCGCCAGCCGCCAATTCATTAGAGCCGCCGCCCCAGAGGGCTTCGAGCTCCCAACAAAACTCCCCAACTGCGCCATCATGATCTTCGATTTCGATGAGGCAAAGCCACAAGCAGAAGGCGAACCTCATCAATGTAAGTTCACCCTCCAGCAAATAGTGGACCCCCAACAAAGTAATTAGCTGAGCGAGCAGAGTTAAGCAGACATCAACGTATCGTCTCCCGAGCTTGGCAGAGGGGCGGCGAAATATATTAAGTTTGTCGCGAGTTCCGCACGCAAAG
>CATZIG010000027.1 GCA_958419975.1 uncultured Collinsella sp. | reverse complement strand
GTTTGGTATCCAGGCTCTCGAGGCCCATTGGATTACCAACCGTCAGATCGAGGCCGCTCGTATTGCCATGACCCGCTACATGAAGCGTGGCGGTCGTGTCTACATCACGATCTTCCCCGATAAGCCCATCACCAAGAAGCCTGCCGAGACTCGCATGGGTTCTGGTAAGGGTAACCCCGAGGAGTGGGTGGCCGTCGTCAAGCCCGGCCGCATCATGTTCGAGGTCAAGGGCGTGCCCGAGGAGGTCGCTCGCGAGGCTCTGCGTCTTGCACAGCACAAGCTTCCCATCAAGACCAAGATTGTTGCTGCCAAGAACGCTGAGCAGCGCATCGAGAAGGAGATGGCTGAGGAGGCCGCTCTCGAGGCCAAGTGGGCTGCTGAGGACGCCGCCGCCGCCAAGGAGGAGAACTAATGAAGCCCGCAGAGATTCGTGAGCTCTCGGACGCTCAGCTCGTTGAGAAGCTGAAGGAAATGCGCGCCGAGCTCTTTAACCTTCGTTTCCAGATGGCCACCAGCCAGCTGGACAACACCGCTCGCGTCAACACCGTGAAGAAGGACATCGCTCGCGTCCTCACGGAGCAGCGCGCCCGTGAGATCGCAGCGGAGAAGTCCGCTGTCGCCGAGTAGGACCTAAGGAGAGAACATGACTGATTCGCGTAACTCGCGTAAGGTCCGTACGGGTGTCGTTACCTCCGTCTCCGGTGCCAAGACCATTGTTGTCACCATCACCGAGCGCAAGCGTCACCCCAAGTACGGCAAGATGATGACCAGCTCCAAGAAGCTGCACGCTCACGACGAGGAGTGCACGGCTGGCGTGGGCGATACCGTCCGCGTTATGGAGACCCGTCCTATGTCCAAGATGAAGCGTTGGCGCCTCATCGAGGTCGTCGAGCGCGCTAAATAAGCAGTCGCTCTTACGACTTGTACGTTTCCGAAGATGTGCGTATGCCTGGCTTGCATACCACGGGCCGTATAAAGGCTGCGCACCTCTCTTCGGTTCTTAGTTCGGAGGAACATCTACCATGATTCAGATGCAAACCATGCTGAACGTCGCCGACAACTCCGGCGCTCGCAAGATTCGCTGCATCAAGGTGCTTGGCGGTTCCAAGCGTCGTTATGCAGGCATCGGCGATGTGTTCATCGGTGCTGTCCAGGAGGCTACCCCTGGCGCCAACGTCAAGAAGAAGGACGTTGTCCGTTGCGTCGTCGTTCGCACCGTTAAGGAGATCCGCCGCAAGGATGGCTCCTACATTCGCTTTGATGAGAACGCCTGCGTTGTCATCAACAACGATGGTTCGCCCGTCGGCACCCGTATCTTCGGGCCCGTCGCTCGCGAGCTTCGTGACAAGAAGTACATGAAGATCGTCTCGCTCGCTCCCGAGACCCTGTAGTTAGGGGAGATATATGTATATCAAGAAGGGCGATAAGGTCCAGGTTCTCTCTGGTAAGGATCGCGGCAAGCAGGGCGTTGTCCTGCGTGCTCTCCCCGCCGAGAACAAGGTCGTTGTCGAGGGCGTTTCGGTCGTCAAGAAGGCCGTCAAGCCCAACGCTGCCAACCAGCAGGGCGGCATCGTTTCGCAGGAGGCTCCCATCGACGCCTCCAACGTCAATCTCGTCTGCCCCGAGTGCGGTAAGGTTACCCGCGTCGGTCACGAGAAGGACGGCAAGAACAAGCTGCGCGTCTGCAAGAAGTGCGGCCACAAGTTCTAAGCTGCCCGCAACATCAAGTTGCTAGCAAAGGCCCGGATGCCCCCACGGCACCCGGGCCTTTTTTCTATCCCTACTCATTGGGGACAGACTTAAATGAGCAGTCGTTGGGGACGTTCTTAAACGGCTAGTTGACGGGGACAGCCTTGCCACTAAAGCGTCACATGGGGACAGTCCCTTCAGGTGCCGGCAGCTGAGTCCCTATGTGCCGGTAGTTCAGGGCGGTTCATTGATACCTGATGCCTTCTCAGAGGGGTTGAGTAATACAGCCCGCTCTCTCTTTTAGGGCTTTGGTGTGCCGCCTCTTTATGTCTCACAAGGATCGTCGCATGCGCATTTACGCGCAGAGTCTTGCGCGATAATGCGCATGACCGCGCAAATATCTGCTAACTATGGTTAAATAATGACAGATAAACAAATAGACACGCAAATACGAGCAAATACGCGCGCAATTGTGCGAATATAGGGCTGTTAGAAATGAAGAACCTTCGATGACTCAGGAGGCACATGATGGCAGATTCCAAACAGGCTCCGCTCGACGCCGAGGCAGCCGCAAAGGCGGCGTTTGCCTCGGTCCAGGATCAGCCGTTCCCCGATGATATCTTTACGGCACCCGAGCTTCGCTGGGCTGTGGTCGGTTGCGGCGTTATCGCCAACCAGATGGCCCAGTCTCTCGCCCTTGCCGGCCGCAAGCTCGCGGGTGTCGCCAACCGTACGCTGTCCAAGGCCCAGGCTTTTGCCGAGCAGTATGGCGTCGAGAAGGTGTACGAGACGGTTGAGGACCTCTATGCCGATCCGGACATCGACGCCGTCTATATCACCACGCCGCACAACACGCATATCACCTATCTGCGTGCCGCGCTCGCCGCCAGCAAGCACGTGCTCTGTGAGAAGGCCATTACCCTTAACTCTGCCGAGCTCGACGAGGCCCGTGCCATCGCCGACGAGCACAACGTGGTCCTTATGGACGCCACCACGGTGCTCCACATGCCGCTATATCAGGAGCTGCGCCGTCGCATGGACGCGGGAGACTTTGGCCGCATGAACCTTGCCCAGCTCAACTTTGGCAGCTATAAGGAGTACGGCGACCTGACCAACCGCTTCTACAACCGTAGCCTTGCCGGCGGCGCCATGCTCGACATTGGCGTGTATGCGCTCTCCGTCATGCGCCTCTTTATGGCGAGCCAGCCCGCTGAGGTTGTCTCGCTGGGCAACACCTGTGAGACCGGTGTCGACGTTGCGGGCGGCATTGTCTGCCGTAACGCCGAGCAGCAGCTGGGCGTCGTGAGCCTTACGCTCCACTCCAAACAGCCCAAGCGCTCGGTCATCAGTTTCGATAAGTGCTATATCGAGGTCAACGAGTATCCGCGCGCCGACCATGCGACCATCGTGTGGACTGCGGACGGTCACCGTGAGGAGGTTCACGCTGGCACCGAGGCATACGCTCTGTGCTACGAGATGGCCGACCTGGAGAAAGCCGTTGCCGGCGATGATTCGAAGCGCGAGCTTCTGGACTATGCTTCTGATGTTATGGAGCTGATGACCAAGCTCCGAGCCGATTGGGGAGTCGTGTACCCCGAGGAGGAGTAAGCGATGCTTGCGGAAGATAGGCTCAACGCGATCGTGTCGATGGTGCAGCAGGCCGGCTCGGTTACCGTGCCGGAGCTTGCCGAAGCCCTGGGCGTGACACCGTCCACCATTCGCCGTGACTTGCAAACGCTCGACCGCGCGCACCGTATCGCCAAGGTGCACGGAGGCGCGACGAGTCTGGAGCGCGCGCACGTGACGCGCGACCTGACGATCGGCGAGCGCAGCGATCTCCATAACGACGACAAGGAGCGTATCTGCGCCCGTGCGGCGGCGCTTGTGGAGCCCGATAGCTTTGTGTATATCGATTCGGGCTCCACGACCCTCAAGCTCATCGAGCATCTTCCGCGCCTTGAGGGCGTCACCTATGTGACTGATTCCGTGCTTCACGCTCAGCACCTCGCTTTGCGCGGCATGCGCACCGTGGTGCTGGGCGGCGAGCTCAAGCCCGAGACCGAGGCGCTCGTCGGTCCCGATGCCTTGGCAACTCTGGACCGCTATAACTTCAACTGCGGCTTTTGGGGTTCCAATGGCATCGCCGCCGAGCAAGGTCTCACCACACCGGATATTGAGGAAGCGCAGGTCAAGCGTGTCTCGATGCGCCATACCGCCAAACGCTTCGTAATCTCGGACGCCAGCAAATTTGGCATGGTGGCGCCCGTCAAGTTCGCGGACTTCCGCGACGCAACGATCATCACCGCGGGCGAGGTGCCCGCCAAGTACCAGTCGATGGATAACGTCATCACGGTCTAGCAAGCAGGGGCAGGCTAAGGCCAAAACCACCACAAAGGTGCCTGTCCCCATTGTGGTGGTTAGTAACGAAAACCGATTAGTTTTCTCAATAGAAAAGCGGCAACGTCCATCACGGGCGTTGCCGTTTTCGTTGTCTACCGGTTTGTCTAAGTCTGTAACAACTAGACCGTTAAAAGTGGGCCAGGTGTTACAGATTGAGATTTTCTCTTAAGGGGGATTCGAATGTCTCGATCTGTAACAGATAGACCGGAAAAAGGGTTCTAACTGTTACGGATCGAGACGTTTTGGGACCGCGGCTGAGCCATTGCGGCAAAACCACCACAAAGGTGCCTGTCCCCATTGTGGTGGTTTAGGGCTCCCAGGGGCAGGGGGCTTCGATGTGGATGGGCTCGCCGGTTACGGGATGCGTAAAGGACACGCTGTGGGCATGGAGCATCAGGCCGCAGGGACGCGGCGTGCCGTAGAGCTCGTCGCCCACCAGGGGATGACGCTCGCTCGCCAGGTGCACGCGGATCTGGTGTTTGCGGCCGGTGAGCAGCTCGACATCGATATACGAACGCGTGGGCAGGCCTCGGCGGCTCTTAAGGCGCTTGAGCACCTTCACGCGCGTTTGAGACGGCTTGCCGCTGGCGCCGACGCGCATCTTTCGGCTGTCGTGACGGTCGCGGGCGATGGGCTTGTCGATGAGCTTTTCGTTCCAGTCGATCTTGCCCTCGGCGAGCGCCAGGTAGTGCTTCTCGAAAGCGTGGTCGATCACCATCTGGTCAAAGGCGGGCTGCGTCTGCTTGTCGAGCGAGAACAGCACCACGCCGGTGGTGTCGCGGTCCAGGCGGTTGAGCGGCTGCATGTCGGTCGCGGCAAAGCCGTCGCCCATCGCCAGCAGCAGGTCGCTGGCGTAGTCGGTGAGCGTGCGCTCGCCGGTGCCGTCGCCGTGGACGATCATGCCGGCGGGCTTGTCGATGGCCATGAGCCAGGCGTCGCAGTAGAGGACTTGAGGTTCTTCGTTCACGTGTAAGCCTTTCGGTTAGCTGATTCCCACAAACATGCAGCCCGAGGTCGCCCCGCGTAGGCGGGCGGCGGGCTTGCGGCCGGTCTGCGCTGCTTCGACGGCACGACGGACGCGGGCGACGGCACGGCCCACCTCATCCGTCTCGAGCAGCGTTCCGTCCACCATGAGGCGACGCACGCCGGCGTCGAGCAGCTGAGGAACCTGCGGCGTGAGGTCGATGGGGTAGGCATCGTACAGGCGAGAGCGGCCGTGGATGTCGGTGCGGACGGGCATGACCTTTCCGTCGATATTCTTGAGCGAGAGTTTGCGAGCACGCAGGCGGCAGTTGGCACAATCGTGGATGCAGCCGTTGGCAACCTGCAGAATGCAATGCTCGCTTGTCATGACGCGCGGGCGGCCAAAGACGGTGATGCCCAGAGCCGCGGGCGCGGCGGCGCCGAGCGAGACAATCTCGTCGAGCGTGATCTCGGGCGAGAGCCAAAACGCACCGGCTCCGCGCTCGGCAAGCGCCTCCATGCAGGGCGTGTTGTGCACCGGCAGGCAAGAGCGGACCTCCGCCGTGGCGCCAACCTGGGCGGCCAGGGCAAGCTCAGAGATGTTGCCGATAGCGACCGTGGCGCCGGCAACAACCCACGGGTCGACGCGCTCGTGGTCGACGGCGCGGCAGACCTCGTCGAGTACGGGTATGATGCCCTGCTCAAATGCATCGGCAGGGGAGAGTCCGACAGCCTCGAGCGCGTCGGTGGTCATATAGATGCGCGTGGCGCCCTCGGCACGAGCCGCTTCGGCGGCTTCGAGCGTGGTGACGGCGGCGCAGATCTGCGGCTCGTCACGGTAATGCTCGGGAATGGCGCGCGTACATTTGTCGAGTACCGGCAACTCGAGCGTCTTCGCGCGTTCCTCGTACGGCGACAGAATGGCCTCCTCCAATGCTTTACAGGCAGCGGCGCGCACCTTGTGCACGGCGGAGAAGCCCATACCGCAGCCGGCGTCGAGCGAAACGTCAAAGCTCGCTGCCTCAAAGGGCGAGGAACCCATGCGGCCTACATGCTCAACCAGGTCTGCCGCCTCGACGGCGCGGGTCTTGGCGGCCTCGACGGTGAAGCCTGTGGCGGTGGCGGTGAGTGCGGGGTTGTCACAGCAGGTGAGCGTAACGGTAAACGGCTCGCCCAGACGCGCCACGACGGACACATCTACGGCGCGGCGGCGCAGCACATCGCGCTTGAGCGCGGCGCCGGCAGCGTCAATGGCGCGCTGACTGCGAATCACGCGCACACGGCAACCCTCGGGCATGCTACGGGGCACGCGGCACTCGATGATATCGCCGGCTGCGGCATCATTGGCGGCAATGGTGGTCAGGAACTGGTCAAACTCGTTATCGTGGCGAAGCTCCAGCAGGTCGCCCTTGCCCACGGGCTCAAACAGCTCAATGCGGGCGATGGCGGCACGGCGACGGCGGTCGTCGGGCTTGAGGCCGCGCACATCGCGGTTGGCCGGGCGGCTGCCCAGCACCGTGCCCACGATCTGGCCGCGGTTGTTGGAACGCTCGTAGCTCATCATCTCGTCGCCCGAGGTGCCGTCCTGATAGGCGTGCGTAAAGTCGCGGTTGAAGCAGCGCTTGAGCTGGCGCTGGCGGGCGGCTTCCTCGTCCTTGGCAACGGCGACCCCTGCCAGCATGTCGTCAATTTCGTGACGATACACATCAACGATGGAGTACACGTAATCGGGCGCCTTCATGCGGCCCTCGAGCTTGAGAGACGCGGCGCCGGCATCATACAGACGGCGAACAAGCTGTGAGGTGTTGGTGTCACGCGGGCATAGCGCGCGCTCGCGACCGGCAGGGGAGAGCGTGCGGCCGTTCTCGTCGATCAGCTCGTAAGGCAGGCGACAGGGCTGAGCGCACATGCCGCGGTTGGCCGAGCGGCCCGCCATGGCAAAGCTCGACAGCAGGCACAGGCCCGAGTAGCAAAAGCAGATGGCGCCGTGGCTAAAGACCTCAAGGTCCACATCGGGCGCGGCATCGTGGATGGCGGCGATCTCGTCGATGGAGAGCTCGCGCGAGAGGGTCACGCGGTCGGCGCCCTGCTCGCGGCACCAAAGGGTTCCGCGGTCGTCATGGATGTTCGCTTGGGTCGAGATATGCGTCTCGATGCCGGGCATGGTGCGCTTGACCTCAAAGAACAGGCCCCAGTCCTGGATGATGAAGGCGTCGGCGCCCAGCGTGGAGCAGCGATGGATGAGTTGCAGCGCATCGTCCATCTCGGACTGCTTGATAACGATGTTGACCGTGACGTAGACGCGCGACCCGGCCATGTGTGCAGCACGGCAGGCTTGCTCAAAGGCCTCGTCGGTAAAGTTGGTGGCCTTGCGGCGGGCGTTGAAGCTGCCCATGCCGCAGTAGATGGCATCAGCGCCGGCGGCGAGTGCGGCGGCAAAGGGCTCGGGTCCTCCGGCGGGCGCTAAAAGCTCGGGTCTGCGGTTGGTGGTTCGACTGGCGGTTGCGGTCATATCCTGCCTTTCAAAATGCTCAGATATTCAAAAGTATAGTGGCGTCGCTGCGGTGGGCGACGCCCGCAGCCTAAGCAGGACAAAGTCTTCAGCGGCTTGGGCTGGCTGATCCCGTGGAAAACCGTTCGGCGGTTCAGGGAAACCGTTGGGCGATAAAATATTCTCGCAACGTGATAATAATCTTGCATCGCGCGGAAACCTTGAGTACTATCCCAATCAAGCGCGGTGTTCAGACCGAACTGTGCCTCCCGGTGTGAACACCGCGCTCACGCTCTCTATTTGATTGTAAGGAGAAAAACATGAGCAAGACCGTCGTGTCTTCCGATAACGCACCCGCAGCCATCGGCCCGTATTCCCCCGGTATCCAGGCCGGCAACATGGTGTTCCTGTCCGGCCAGCTGGGCATCGATCCCGCGACCGGCAAGATGCCCGAGGGCGTCGAGGCCCAGGCCAAGCAGTCCCTCGCCAACGTTGAGGCCCTGCTGACCGCTGCCGGCGCCACCTTTGCCGATGTCGTCAAGACCACGGTCTACCTGGCCGACATCGCCGACTTCGCCGCCGTGAACGAGATCTACGCCTCCAAGTTCGAGGCCCCGTTCCCCGCGCGCAGCGCCTTCCAGGTTGCCGCCCTTCCGGCTGGCGGTCTGGTCGAGATCGAGGTCATCGCCGCTCTCTAAGGCGTTGGCCACAACTAAACATGACATGCAAAAAGACCCTGCAGCGCGTGCGAGCTGCAGGGTCTTTTGTCAAATGATGGATCGCTTGTGGAGCCGCGCTCCATTTTGCTCGTTAGCCTTCCTTGCGAACTTTTTGCAGGTAGCGGTAGACGCTGGGCTCCGAGATGCCCAGCGCGGTGGCGGCGCAGGCAACAGCGCCCTTGAGCATGAACACCCCGTTGCCGTTGAGGTGGCGAATGACGTCCACGCGGTCGCTTTGACCAAGCGATGCTACATCCAGCCCGCGCGCGCTCAGCAACTCGGCAATGCTGCGGTCGATGAGCTCCTGTGTAGACTCCGAAAGACTTTCGACCTCGATAGACGCGGGTTCCGCCTGCCTTGGCACGGCGTCGAAGCAGGCCATGAGCTGCTGCGCCATGGCATTGATGGAGCGCACGGTCGAGAGGTCGGTGTTGACGCAGAGCATACCGACGATCTCGTCATTCTCGCGGATAAAGTACGTCGCTGACTCCAACGTCTTGCCGCCGGCACCGCGCCCCTCGTAGCCCGTAATAAACGGCAGGTCGCGATACTTGGCGTCGTGCATGATCTTGAGTGCCAGATCGGTGGCGGGACCGCCGACCTTGCGGCCGCTCACGATGCCGTTGCGAATATCAACGATGGCGTGGTCGGGATCCGAGAAATCGTGCAGCACGATTTCGCTGTTTTTGCCGAGTATCTGCTCCAGAAAATCGACCATCGGCAAAAAGCGACGTACGGTCTCGTTCACGGGCAACTCCTTTGGGTGAAATCGGAAATGTTCATAACAATTTTTTCTCATGGTAACACGCTGCCCATCATCTCGTATATCCGCAGGTACATTGCGTAATGCAGACGAACGGTAGGAATTTAGCGGTAAACGGTTGACCAAAAGAAATGTTAGATGTTATTTTGACCAGACACTTTCCTGACCTGCGGAAATGCGTAATTTCAGCTGAAGAATAGTCTGATAACAAAAAATTATTATTGAGAATGAGAATCATCTTTAATACGATATGCAATGAAGGCACAACCTCAACCCCGCACTGCGTCACAATAGAGCGTTAGATGCGAAAACAACTACTTCGAGGATTGGTGGTCAAATGACCCAGGAGACGGTTACGAACGGCACTGAAGCCCTGTTCACTCGCGAAGGCATGCCTCCCGTTAAGGAAATGATCCCGTGTGCCCTTCAGCACGTACTGGCATCGTTTGCCGGCATCATTACCCCGGCGGTCATCATGGCCGGCGTCTACGGCTTTAATAGCCAGCAGAGCACCGACATCATTCAGGTTGCGCTCATTCTTTCGGCAATCGACACGGCCCTTCAGGCCTTCGCTCCCTTCCGTCGCATCGGCGGCGGCCTGCCCATCGTCATGGGCGTTTCGTTCGCTTTCCTGCCGGCCCTGCAGGCCATGGGTGCCTCGGGTTTTAGCTTTGGCGCGCTTTTGGGCGGCGAGATCGTCGGCGGCGCCGTCGCGGTCCTCTTTGGTCTGGCCTACAGCAAGATCAAGTGGCTGTTCCCGCCCGTCGTGACCGGTACGGTCATCTTCTCCATCGGCGTTTCGCTGTATCCCACGGCCGTCAAGTATATGGCCGGCGGTATGGGTACGCCGTTGTGGGGCACCCCGCAGGCATGGTGCGTCGCTCTCATCACCTTCGCCGTGGTCTTTGCGCTCGCCAACTTTGGCAAGGGCACGCTCAAGTTGGGCTCTGTGTTCTTTGGCATGATCGTTGGCATGATCGTCTCCATCCCCTTTGGCATGATCGACTTCTCCAGCGTCGCCACCGCTCAGGTCTTCGCCCTTCCCAAGCTCATGCCCTACGCGCTCGAGTTTGATCCCGAGGTCTGCATTACCCTCGCCGTCGTGTTCCCCATGGTTGCTATCCAGGTTATCGGTGACGTCTCCGCCGCCTGCCTGGGCTCCATCGACCGTATGCCCACCGAGCGCGAGCTCTCCGGCGCCATCGTGTCCCAGGGCCTTACCTCTATGGTCGGCGGCCTGCTGGGCGGTCTTCCCACCAGCGCCCTTGGCCAGAACGTGGGCATCATCTGCTCCAACAAGGTCGTCAACAAGTGGGTCTTTGTGATCATCGCGGCCGTCTTTGCCATCGCCGGTCTGTTCCCGCAGCTCTCTGCCGTCCTTTCCGCTATCCCGCAGCCCGTCATCGGCGGCGCGACCGTCGGCGTCTTTGGCACCATCACCATGAACGGCGTGCGCATGTTCACCCGCGAGGGCCTCACGCAGCGCACTACCACTATCGTCGGCACCTCCGTCGTCTTTGGCCTGGGTATCTGGATGGCCAGCGGTTGCCTTGCCGGCGAGGGTATGCCCGCCTGGGTGTCCACCGTCATCGGCTCCAATGCCGTAACCCCCACCGCCATCATGGCCATTGTCCTTAACCTGATCCTTCCGCAGACGCCGGTCGTGGCTCAGCACATCGATGCTGCCAAGGACGCTGCCGTGGATCTGGTCTTGCCCGAGAGCAAGAAGTAACCAATTCGGTGCTATTCGTCGGCGGACGCATCGCCTCGTCCGCCGACGCCATGCGGCGCCAAGCCGCACTTCAAAGGGTTTGTCCCTTTGGTGAAGCGTTGACGGGAGAGGGCCCGTTTCCGGTGTAGGCCGGCGCTTCGCACTCCGCCATGTCAGAGGTGTCAAACCCCGCCTCTGATGTTGAAGGGAGCATCCATGCTTCTGGTCGCTAACGGTTCCGTCTTTACCCGCAACGCTCAGACCCCGTTCATTCCAAACGGTGCGGTCGCCATTGACGGAGATACGATCGTCGAAGTGGGCCCCGAACGCGAGCTCAAGGCCAAGTACCCGGATGCCGAGTACGTCGATGCCCGGGGCAACCTCATCATGCCCGGACTCATCAACTGCCACACCCACATCTACTCGGGTCTGGCCCGCGGCCTTGCCATTAAGGGCTGCAACCCCACCAACTTCCTGGAGAATCTCGAGCAGCAGTGGTGGAAGATCGACGACAATCTGACGCTCGACGGCACCAAGGCCAGCGCCTATGCCACGATTTTGGACTCTATCCGCGATGGCGTCACCACGATCTTCGATCACCATGCGAGCTTCTGCGAGATCCCGGGAAGCCTCTTTACCATTAAGGATGCAGCTCAGGAGCTGGGCATGCGTTCGTGCCTGTGCTACGAGGTCTCCGATCGCCGTGGCCAGGAAAAATGCGACCAGGCCATTGCCGAGAACGCCGAATTTGCCCAGTGGGCCGCCAAAGAGCGTCGCGATAACGACAACCACATGATCGCCGCCATGTTTGGCGGACATGCTACCTTTACGCTGTCGGACGAGACCATGGATAAGATGGCCGAGGCCAACAACGGCCTGACCGGCTTCCACATCCACGTGTGCGAGGGCATGAACGACGTGTGGGATTCCCGCCTCAACCGCGGTGGTATCAGCCCCGTCGAGCGCCTGCTGCAGCACAACCTGCTGGGTCCCGACACCATGCTCGGCCACTGCATCCACGTGACGCCTGCCGAGATGGATATCGTCAAGGAGTCCGGCACCTGGCTCGTCAACAACCCCGAATCCAATATGGGCAACGCCGTGGGCTGCGCCCCCGTGCTCGAATTCTTCCGCCGCGGCATTCCTGTGTGCATGGGTACCGACGCCTACACCCACGATATGCTCGAGAGCCTTAAGGTCTTCCTGATCATTCAGCGCCACAACGCCGCCATGCCCAACGTGGGCTGGTGCGAGGCCATGACGATGCTGTTTGAGAACAACGCCAAGATGGCGAGCAAGTACTTCGATCGCAAGCTTGGTGTGCTCGAGGCCGGCGCTGCCGCCGACGTTATCGTTATGGACTACAAGCCCTTTACGCCGCTGAGCGAGGAGAACATCGACGGCCACATGCTCTTTGGCATGATGGGCAAAAACTGCCGCACCACCATTATCAACGGCCGCGTCCTGTACAAGGATCGCGAGTTCGTTGGGATTGATGAGGACAAGATCAACGCGTGGACCATGGCTGAGTCCAAGAAGCTCTGGAGCACGCTCAACGATCGCACCTACTAATTCACAAGTAGATTCGCGCGCGTCGGATGTTTCGCCGCATCCGGCGCGCGCATAGGCGGCCTCCGCGGGGTCGCCGGCGCTGTGCTAGCGCTACACCGTATTTGCGCCCGTCGCGCGGTCTCGCCGGGCGTTACAGAGAGGAGCTCATTATGAGCGACATCATGAGGCCGATCCCGTTTTCGCAGCTGATGAACTGGATCATCGAGGAGCACAAGACTCAGGGCGCCGTCTTTGGCGTGCGCAAGATGGTCACGACCAACCAGGAGGGCGCGCTTCCCATTTTTGACGAGCGCATCGAGACTCCGTTTGGCCCGGCCGCCGGTCCCAATGCGCAGCTGGCCCAGAACATCGTGGCATCCTACGTGGCCGGTTCCCGCTTCTTTGAGCTCAAGACCGTTCAGGTTATGGACGGCGAGGAGCTCTCCAAGTGTGTGAACAAGCCCTGCATCGTGGCGCAGGACGAGTGCTACAACTGCGAGTGGTCGACCGAGCTCGAGGTTCCGCAGGCCTTTGCCGAGTACGTGAAGGCATGGTTTGCCTGCCACCTGATCGCTCGCGAGTACGGCCTGGGCAGCCCGGATGGTTTTGTCTTCAACATGTCCGTGGGTTATGACCTCGAGGGCATCAAGAGCCCCAAGGTCGATGCGTACATTGAGGGCATGAAGGACGCCAGCGGCTCCGAGGTTTGGAACGAGTGCCGCACGTGGGCGCTCGCTAACCTGGACAAGTTTGAGCATGTCGATGCCGCGTTTGTCGAGTCCATCTCGGCGCGCGTCTCCAACTCCATTACCGAGTCCACGCTGCATGGCTGCCCGCCGGCGGAGATCGAGCGCATCGCGACCTATCTGATTACCGAGAAGGGTCTCAACACCTACATCAAGTGCAACCCCACGCTGCTGGGCTATGAGTTTGCTCGCCAGCGCCTCAACGAGCTGGGCTTCGACTACATCGTCTTCGATGACACGCACTTCCGCGAGGATCTGCAGTGGGTCGACGCTGTGCCCATGTTTGAGCGTCTGATTGCCCTGTGTGCCGAGCGCGGCCTGGAGTTTGGCGTCAAGCTGACCAACACGTTCCCCGTCGACGTGACGAGGAACGAGCTGCCCTCCACCGAGATGTACATGTCCGGCCGTTCGCTGTTCTCGCTGACCATCGAGGCCGCCCGTCGCATTACCGAGCAGTTCGATGGCAAGCTGCGCATTAGCTACTCTGGCGGTGCTACGGTCTACAACATCCGCGCCCTGTACGATGCCGGCATTTGGCCCGTCACCCTGGCGACCGACGTACTCAAGCCTGGTGGCTACGAGCGCTTTAGCCAGATGGCTGGCGAGTTTACCGACCTGGATGGCAAGCCGTTCGCGGGCGTCTCTCTCGAGGCCGTGACTGCGATCCAGACCGACTCGCTCACCAACCCGCTCTACAAGAAGCCGCTGCGCCCGCTGCCCGACCGCAAGGTCGCCGGCAAGAGCCCGCTTTCCGACTGCTTTACCACGCCGTGCCGCACGAGCTGCCCCATCCAGCAGGATATTCCCGCCTATCTGGCGGCTGTTGACGAGGGCCGCTACGAGGACGCACTCAACATCATCATCGAGCGCAACGCCCTGCCGTTCATCACCGGCACCATCTGCCCGCATCCTTGCGGTCGTGCCTGCGAGCGTGCGTTCTACGAGCCCGAGGGCGCCCAGATTCGCGCCAGCAAGCTCAAGGCCGCCCGCGAGGCCATGACCGCCGTGCTACCCAAGCTGCGTGCCCAGGCTATCGCCAACGACGGCGAGCGCAACGTTGCCGTTATCGGCGGCGGCCCGGCCGGCCTGGCGACGGCATTCTTCCTGACGCGCGCCGGCGTGCCCGTCACCATCTTTGAGGCCCGCGATTCGCTCGGCGGCGTGGTCCGTCACGTGATTCCCGAGTTCCGCATTGCGAGCGACGATATCTCCCACGATGCCGAGCTCTGCCTGGCCTTTGGCGCCAAGGTTCAGCTCAACGCCCGCGTGGAGTCCATTGACGAGCTCAAGGCCCAGGGCTTTACCGACGTGGTCGTGGCCACCGGTGCCTGGATGCCCGGCTCTGCGGGCCTGGGCGAGGGTGCCGAGTTCGATGTGCTGGAGTTCCTCGAGGCCGCCAAGAAGGGCGAGAAGCTCGAGCTAGGCGAGGACGTCGTGGTCATTGGCGCCGGCAACACCGCCATGGACGCGGCCCGCGTGGCCAAGCGCCTGGCCGGCGTGAAGAACGTGCGCCTGGTGTATCGCCGCACCAAGAAGCAGATGCCCGCCGACGAGGAAGAGCTCGATCTTGCTCTTGCCGACGGCGTTGAGTTCTGCGAGCTGCTGGCGCCCAAGGCGCTCAACGGCGCTGTGCTAACCTGCGACGTTATGGAGCTTGGCGAGCCGGATGCAAGCGGCCGTCGTAGCCCCGTCGCCACGGGCGAGACCGTCGAGCTTGCCGCCACCACGGTGATCTGTGCCGTGGGCGAGGGCATCGATGCCAGCCTGTACGATGCCGCGGGCGTCGAACACGACCGTCGCGGCCGCCTTGCCGCCACCTCCACCGGCGTCGAGGGCGTCTGGGCTGCGGGCGA
>CATZIG010000026.1 GCA_958419975.1 uncultured Collinsella sp. | reverse complement strand
CCAACATGGACAAGAACCACCGCGACCGCATCGCCTTTGTGCGCATTTGCTCGGGCAAGTTCGAGCGCGGCATGGATGCCTTCCACGTGCAGGGCAACCGCAAGCTCAAGCTTGCCACGGGCACGTCGATGATGGCCGATGACCGCGCCATCGTGGACGAGGCGTACGCGGGCGATATCGTGGGCCTGTTCGATCCGGGCATCTTTAGCATCGGCGACACCGTGTGCTCTGGCAAGCGCCACGTGCAGTATCCGCAGATCCCGACGTTTGCCCCCGAGATGTTCGCTCGTATTACGCAGGTCGACACGCTCAAGCGCAAGCAGTTCGTCAAGGGTATGGAGGAGCTTGCCCAGGAGGGTGCCATCCAGATCTTCCGCGAGCTGGGCGCTGGCATGGAGAGCGTCATCGTGGGCGTGGTCGGCGTGCTGCAGTTTGAGGTGCTCGAGCGCCGCCTCAAGGCCGAGTACCGTGTTGAGGTTCGTCGCCAGCCGCTGCCCTATACGGACATTCGCTTGATCCAGAACGACCCCGATACCATCGATATCCCGGGCCTTTCGCTCACGCGCGACACGCTGCGCGTCGAGGACATGCGCGGCGGTAAGCTGCTGCTGTTCACGAGTCCGTGGAACGTGGATTGGGCAACCGATCACAACCCCGATCTTATCCTGTCGGAGTTTGGCAACGTAGCCTTTTAACGCATCGGCGCGGTGGCCCTGTGGGGCTGCCGCGCCGCTTGCTTGCCTGATGCCGTGTGAGCGGCTATCATACCCACCGTCGTCTCAAGACCGGGGCGTCCGAGCAGTTCGGGTCCGATATCCTGCTCGTAAAACCTAAAACCAAAGGAGTACATAATGATCAAGAAGGTCATGGAGGACTACAAGGTCCTGTTGCGGAGCATTCCCGCGGCAACGGTTTCGCTGTTTTTCGTGAGCGTCATCATGATGAACCTGCTGGCCAACAAAGAGCTTATCAGCCTGCCGTATCTGGCACTCGATTGCGGCTTTGTGGTGAGCTGGGTTTCGTTTTTGTGCCAGGACATGATCTGCAAGCGCTTTGGCGCCAAGGCATCCATCAAAATCTCCATCCTCGCGCTGGCAGTCAACCTCGCCGTGAGCCTGTGCTTTTGGGCATGCTCGCTCACGCCCGGCATGTGGGGCGCTTACTACGACACGGGCATGATCGAGGTCAACACCGCCCTTAACGCCACCATCGGCGGCACTTGGTATGTGGTGCTGGGCTCTTCGCTGGCAATGCTCGTTTCTGCCGTGGTTAACTCCACGCTCAACCAGTCGCTTGGCCGTATGCTCAAAAAGAATAACTTTGCGAGCTTTGCCTTCCGCTCCTATGTGTCCACGGGTGTTGGCCAGTTTATCGACAACCTGGTCTTTGCCATTGTGGTGAGCCACACGTTCTTTGGTTGGACCTGGGTGCAGGTCCTTATGTGTTCGCTGACCGGCGCTGTCGCCGAGCTGCTGTGCGAGGTCTTCCTGAGCCCCGCGGGCTACAAGGTCGTGCGTGGCTGGGAGCGTGAGAATGTGGGCGCCGAGTACCTCGAGCGCCACGCAACCGCCTAAGGAGCGAGTATGCGGGTTTTGATCACGGGCGCTTCGGGCGGTATCGGAGCCGCGTGCGTGCAGCGCTTTTTGGACGAGGGCCACGAGGTCGTGGGCTTTGATCTGCTGCCGGCGGCGATCGAACACGAGCGCTACCGCCATCTGATCGTTGATGTCCGCAAGCCGGACGCGTTTCCGGACGACCTTGAACCCCAGGTAATCGTGAACGTTGCCGGTGTGCAGGATTCGACTGACGACATCGCCGCCAACCTGTGTGGCACCATCAACGTGACCGAGCGCTACGCCTTTGTGGGGGAGGGGCTTGCCGCCAAGCCGGCGCCGGCTATCGAATCCGTGGTCAATGTGGGGTCGGCGAGCGGACATACGGGATCGGAGTTTCCCGCCTATGCTGCCAGCAAGGGCGGCGTTATCGCCTACACCAAGAACCTTGCAAACCGCCTGGCGCCGCAGGCCATCGCCAACAGTGTGGACCCGGGTGGCGTTATCACGCCGCTCAACCGTTGCGTGATGGAAGACGAACACCTGTGGAACCAGATTATGGAGCTCACGCCGCTTAAGCGCTGGGCCACCGCCCAAGAAATCGCCGAGTGGATCTACTTTGTGGGCGTGACCAACCGGTTTATGACCGGACAGAGTCTGCTGATCGATGGTGGCGAGGCCGGCCGCACCCAGTTTATCTGGCCCGAGTAACAAAACGCGCCCGATGGCAAGATTGCCGTCGGGCGCGTTTTTGATGTATCGATTTTTAGCCGAGGCAAGTCCAGTTGACGGGGGTCGAGCCGTGCTGTTCGAGTAGCCGATTGGCTGCCGAGAAGGGGCGCGACCCCATAAAGGCGGGGAGTTCTGCCGTGGCACGGTTAGCCGAAAGCGGTGAGGGGTGCGTGGAGGCCAGGCAGAACTTGCCGGTCGCCTTGCCCGCGTCGGTCGCGGCGAGCTTGCCTTCGACCATCTGCTGGGCAAAGCGGCCCCATGCCAAAAAGACTACCGGCTGGGGCAGCTGGCAGCAGCGTTCGATAACGTAGTCGGTGAGCGCGCTCCAGCCCAGCTTGGCGTGCGAGTTCGCGGCATGCTCGCGCACGGTGAGCGTGGTGTTGAGGAGCAGGACGCCCTGTTGTGCCCATGGGGTTAGGTCTCCCGTGGCGGGAATGGGGCAACCCAGATCGGCTTTGAGCTCCTTATAGATGTTGCGCAGGCTCGGCGGCAACTTGGTTTGCGTCGCAGGGACCGAGAACGACAGCCCCATGGCCTGGTTGGGCCCGTGATAGGGGTCTTGACCCAGGATGACAACCTTGACCTGGTCGGCCGGCGTATAGGCGAGGGCATTGAGGATGTCGTCTTGTGCCGGGTAGATGGTTTGCTCGGCACGCAAAAGGGCGATGCGCTCGAGCAGCTGGTTCGTAGTGTCACGTACCGGCTGCGGCGCATCGCCCAACCAAGTTGCTATGTTGCGGTCGCGAGTTGCGGTGTCCATGGGGCTCCTTTATGGCAGATGCTCTGTTGGCATCTATTGTAAAGGCGTCCGGGGACCTTTATGCCGCGGCTGTATGAAGAACGGGGTCTACGAAACGTGCTCGGGCGCTCCTGCCATATGGGTGTGTCCGTGTGCGCGAAGGCGTGGAAGTTCGACGGTTGCCACCATGACGCCGGTGAGGATGAGAGCGGCGCCAAAGAAGGCGATGGGACTCAGGACCTCGCCGACCAGGAAGAACGAGAAGACGGCGGAGCATACCGGCTCGAGCGAGAAGGCGAAGCCGGTGGTCTCGGCGGGCACGTGGGGCTGCACAAGTGTCTGGGTGATAAAGCCGTAGGCAGAGCAGATGAGTGCGAGCGCGACGACAACGACGATCTCGCTGGGCGTGCTGGGAAGCGTGAAGCCGCCAAAGGTGAATGCTGCGATGCCCGAGAACAAGCCGCCAAAGCCCAGTTGCCAAACGCCCAGAGCAAGCGGATCGACTTCTTCGACAAATCGCTTGGCGATAATGATGTGTCCGGCGTAGACAAAGGCGGAGAGCAGCATGATGAGCGCGCCCGGGTTCAGGCTGGTGAAATCGGCGCCCGAGAGCAGCAACATACCGCAGGTGACGATGGCGGTGCCGACGAGCACCTTGCGCTCGGGGGCGCGACGCAGCAGGGCTGCGTTGGCAAACGGCACGATTACGACCGTCAGGCTCTGCAAAAAGCCGGCGGTGGAGGCGGAGGTGAGGCTGGAGCCCAGGCACATGCACGTGAGCTCGGTTGCCATGATGGCACCGATGATGGCGGCGCGAACCATAAGGTCGCGGTTGATGCGAAACGCGTGCTTGTGGAAGAGCAGCAGACAGGCCGCAAAGGCGATGATGCAGCGCAGCGCAACGATGCTCGTGGCGTTCATGCTGTCCATGCCGATCTTCATGAGGGGGTACGAAAAGCCCCATGCGACGGGAACAGAAAATGAGAGCGCGATTGCTTTTTTGCGATCCATGGGACTCCTTTTGTTACAGAACGGTTTCGCAAAAAGGATTCTGCTCCCAGATGTGGATGTAGTAAAGCGAATGTATCTTCAGTATGATTAAGAAATGCTAATGTTGGCGGGAAAAGTCCTGGCAAAACGTTTTACAGCTACATCGATGTGGAGGCACGATGGCATCGCGGTATCAGATTGTATGTATGGTGGTCGATTGCGGCAGTCTGAAACGTGCAGCGGACGAGCTGGGCTATACGCAAAGTGCGGTGAGCCAGGCCGTCAAGGCACTCGAGCGCGAGCTGGGCACCACACTTATCGAGCGCGGAAAGCAGGGCGTTTCGCTTACGCGCGACGGTAAGCAATATCTGCCGTACCTGCGCCAGATCGTGACCGCCGAGGCCGAGCTCGAGGGCAAGCGCCAGGAACTGCTGGGGCTTTCGTCGACCGATATTCGCATTGCAACGTTTACCAACGTGAGTCGAACCGTGTTGCCGCGCGTGATCCGCGACTTTGGGGCGCTGCACCCGGGCGTACGCTTTACCCTCAAGCAGGGCGATTACACGCGCAACGCCCAGTGGGTGCACGATGGCGTGGTTGACTTTTGCTTTACGGCGCGTGGGTTTACCGCAGGGCTCGAGAAGCGCGTGGTCTATCACGACGAACTGGTGGCGCTGTTACCGACTGCGCACCCGCTGACAGCAAAGGAAAAGGTGACGCTTGCCGACCTAGCGTCCGAGCCGTTTGTGCTGCTGGATGAGGGCGAACAGAGCCTGGTGCTCGATGCATTTGCGGCGCATGGCTTGTCGCCGCACGTGACGAGCGAGGTCACCGACGACTACACCATCATGGCGATGGTGGAGGAGGGTCTAGGCGTGAGCATGCTCTACCGTCGTACTGTGGAGGGCATGCGAGCCGATATTCGCGTGCGGCCCATCGTGCACGCTCCCTCGCGTGACGTAGTGGCAGCCTGGCGCAGCTGGGATACCATGCCCATCGCCACGAGGCGCTTTATCGACTATATGAGCTCGCATATTGTCAATTAATGACTGGCGTGGCTTTGAGTGCGGTGTTTAGCGGGCTGTCGCTTTGGCTTGGGTGGCGCGATAGGTGCGTGCCGGGTGGCAAAGTAGTACCGCCACGACCATAAAGAACGCCGTGGTGCCCAGGCTGATGGGGTAGACCATCATGATGTTCGCAAAGGTGCGGAAGTGCGGGAACACGCAGAACACCCAATAGAAGCGGATGCCGCAGACGCAGATCATGGTGATGAGGGCGGGCGTGAGCGAGATACCAAAGCCGCGCAGGTAGCCGGACATGTTTTCGTAGAACATGCTAAAGGTGTACGCCGGGAAGATCGAACACACGCGGATATAGCCGATCGAGACGATGTTGGGATCGCTGTTGAACAGCGACAAGATCTCGCGTCCCAGGCCGACAATAACGATGATCGTGGTGAGTGCAACGATACCGCCTTCGACCAGGCAGACCTTGAGCGTTTTGGTGCAGCGGTCGATCTGGCGGGCACCGTGGTTTTGTCCCACAAAGGTGGTGCAAGCCTGGCTAAAGCTGTTGAGCAGGTTGTAGCATACGTACTCCAAGCTCATAGCGGCGCTCGATGCCGCCATGACCTCGGTGCCCAGGCTGTTGATAGCAGACTGGATGATGATGTTGGCGACGGCAAAGACGGCGCTCTGGATGCCGGCGGGCAGGCCGATCTTGACGATGCGCTTGAGGGCGACGGGGTCGATAGCCAGGTCGCGCGGGGTGACGCGGACGACGGAGTCGGTCTTGAGCAGACGGATAAAGAGCGTGGCGGCGCTGACAGTGTAGGCGATAGCGGTGGCGATGGCGACGCCCGCGACGCCCCAGTGGAGTACGGGGACAAAGATGAGATCCAGGCCAATGTTGAGGACGGTGGACACGGCAAGTGCCTGCAGCGGCATGCGGGTGATGCCGACGGAGCGGAAGATCGCGGCCTCAAAGTTGTAGAGCAAGATCGAGGGCATGCTGAGCAAAAAGACGCGCAGGTAGAGCGAAGCGAGCGGCATGGTTTCGGCGGGAACATTGAGCGCGGCGAGCATGGGCTCGGCAAAGATCTCGCCCAGCGCAATGACGACAAAGCCCACGAGCGCCATTAAAATCGAGGTATGGACGGCGCGTTTGACCATGTTCTGATCGTTGCGGCCGATAGCGTTGGCGATGACCACGTTGGAGCCAAGCGACATGCCAATAAACAGGTTGAGCATAAGACTGGTAAGCGGAACATTGGAGCCGACCGCCGCCATGGCGAGGGTTCCCTGGTCGCCCGAGAAATTACCGATGATGACCGTGGCGATGAGGTTCGACAGCTGCTCCAAGATGCTCGTGGCGGCCACGGGGAAGGCGAACAGGGGAATATTGCGCCACAGCGAGCCGGTGGTCATGTCAATGTGCTTAGATACGGTGTCAGCCATATGCTCTCAATCTCTAATATGCTCTTTTGTGCTTATTTGCGCAGACGATGATACTCCTAATCGACTAGTCATTGGGGACGTTCTAAAACGATTACTCATTCAAGAACGTCCCCAATGACTAGGCGGGGAAGGCGTGCGACAATGGTGGGCGTTGTGTTGTTCGCGCTAAGGAGTTGCCATGTTGTTGTGTCCCGTTTGCCATGAGCCGCTGGTGGATGACGAACGCGGTGCTGCATGCGCGGGTGGGCACCGGTTTGACCGTGCGCGCGAGGGCTATCTATATCTCCTGCGCTCGTCCAAGAGCGGCGACTCCATGGGCGATCCCAAGTCGCAGGCACGCAGCCGTCGCGACTTTCTGAACCGCGGTTACTATGCGCCGTTGCGCGATGCGATGGTCGAGCTGGTGCGCGAGCGGGTGTCTGGACGTGCCGCGTCTACGAACTGCCCCATGACGTTGCTCGATATTTGCTGTGGCGAGGGCTATTACACCAGCGCCATGGGTGCGGTGCCGGGCGTGGATGCTTACGGCTTTGACCTGGGCAAAGAGATGGTGCGCCTGGCCGCCAAGCGCGGCGATGCGACCTATTTCGTAGCCAACATGAAGGACATCCCTGTGGCCGATGGCGCCTTCGATATGGTGACCGAGCTCTTCGCTCCCTTTAACGAGCGCGAGTTTGCCCGCGTGCTGGCGCCGGAGGGCTCGCTCTACACCGTGGTGCCGGGTGCCCGTCATCTGTTTGGGCTTAAGGAAGTGCTCTACGATACGCCGTACCTTAACGACGAGAAGCTGCCGAAGACTACCGAGCTCGAGTTGGTCGGAACGCGGCGGGTATCTGCGAATATTACGCTCCAGACCCAGGCCGACATCGAGGCGGTGTTCCAGATGACGCCGTACTACTATCGCACGCGCCCTGCCGACAAAGAGCGCCTGGCAAACCTGGACACCCTTCAAACCGACATCGACTTCATCATCGCCGAGTACCGCCACGGCTAACAACCTGCCAAAAAGGGACAGGTTTATTTTGGTAGGTTTTATCTGGGCAAACGTAAAGGGCCGACCGCGTTGCTACGCGATCGGCCCTTTTTATTGGCGTATATACCAGAGTCGCTGAGCGATTGACACGGATGCGGCTTAGCTCAAACGGTCCATGCCCTCTTTCTTGACGCGGTTGGCGAGTACAAAGTAGATAATGCTGACAATCAAGCCGGTAAAATCGGGGATGCTTGAGCCGGTCCCACCCAAGAGGGGCAGGGAGAGGAGCAGACTGATGACCGAACATGCTAGGCAGACGATGGACCAGATCCAGACAACGCCAGCCTTGGCGGGATTATTTGCCGCGCGGATACCAAAGACAGCGGTCACAATTTCGACGACGCCCAATACGATGACGACGACGCAAGAGACGATCATGGCACCCGTGATATCGCCTGCCGCGCTGCCCGCAAAGAGCGCTGTAGCACCCATGCCTGCACTTAGAATGCCGACGACAAAGAAGAAGAACGATAGGATTTTGAGTAATTTGCAGGCGTTGCTCATGGCTGGTCCTTTCGATACGGGTACGGCCGGTCTGGCGTACCCCATGTGCTGCACATATGGTGAAGCACATTGTAGTTCAACGCGGCGATGCATGCGCCTGAAAGCGCTTTGACCCCGCGCAGCCCACCCCAACCTTTCAAAAAGGAAAGCTGGACGTAAGCCAAATCGATGGCAGCCCATGTGCGGCGCTGCGATGATGAGGCCGTAACAAGGAGCTGGTCTCAAGGAGGAGTCATGATGTACGGAGCAGGGCAAGTGCGTGAGCCGCAGTCGTTGGGAAGGCACATGGGTGATTCTGTGATCGCTGCCGTGTGCACGGGATTGATGGCGGTGCTTTGCATTGCGATGCTGTGGGCCATGTCGCATGTGGGACAATAGCGGACGGTTGGGTGCTGGCATAAACGGCACTCGCGTATTCGTTTTGCTTGCTAAGGAGTGCCCATGGGCGTCGTCGATCCCTTTTCTGTTGCTCGGGCCGCGGGGCTTGAGCTGATCGGGAAGTCCGAGGGCCTCACGCTCACCGACGGCACGATGGAGCTGCGTGCCGATTTTGACCGCATGCTTCCGCGGCTCAAGCAGGGCCGTCTGCAGCAAGAGCTGTTGGTAAAGGCTGCGCGCGCAAAAGGCATCGAGTGCCCATGGGCGATTGATGCCACGGCAGGCTTTGGCGAGGATTCGCTGCTGTTGGCGGCCGCGGGCTTTACCGTCGATCTGTATGAGCAGGATTGCGTGATCGCGGCGCTCCTCAAGGATGCCCTGGATCGCGCGGCAGATGATCCGGCGCTTGCGGCTGCCGTGTCGCGCATGCGCTTACATGCGGGCGAGGACAGCATTGCCGGCCTTCGTCATACGGCTGAGCTGATCGGGCGGGGCGAGCTTGCCGCCCCCGACGTGGTATATCTGGATCCCATGTTTCCCGAACGCACCAAGAGCGCGGCGGTGAAAAAGAAGTTCCAATTCTTGCACCATCTGGAGCAGCCGTGCGCCGATGAGGAGACGCTGGTCGAAGCTGCGCTTGCGGCGCGCCCGCGCAAGGTCGTTATCAAGCGGCCGGTGAAGGGGCCGCTGCTTGCCGGCGTTAAGCCGAGCTATCAACTTGCGGGCAAGGCCGTTCGCTACGATGTGTTGGTGCCGCCGCACCCGTAGCTTGCGCGCGATAGCTGGCGCTCCGTCAGTGCCGTGCCGAAGCGGCGCCTATTTCCAAGGGTGCGACGTCAAGTGCCAGCCGCCGCAGTATTCGCATTTGTAGCAGGCCAGCCCGCGGCGTCCGCGGTTTTCGCAGTCGGCCATAACTGCCTCGGCCTCGGCACGCGTGTCGTAACGGTTTTTGCGCTCGCACGACTTGTAGCGCCAGGCTTCATCGCGCTCGGCGTCCAGGGCGTCGCGGCGCTCGTCCTCGCGTGCAAACAGGTCGCTCATATCGCCGCCGGTAGCAGCGCTCAAAAACTCGCTTTTGGCCTTTGACCAGGCGGCTCGCTTTTTGCTTCCCATCTGCTTCGCGCCCTTCTCCAAACGTTGGTATCATTGCTCAATCAAAGTGATACCAATAAACGTGAGGTCGCCGCGTGATGATCAGAAAAACCCTCGATGCCGACATTCCCGCCGTCATGGCCATCTATGACGCGGCCCGCGCCTTTATGCGCGCACATGGCAACACGACGCAGTGGCCCGAGGGCACGCCTTCGGGCGAGCAGCTGGCTGCCGATATCGCCGCCGGTGGCAGCTATGTGTGCGAGGAAGACGGACGCGTGGTGGCGACGTTTGCCTTTCTGCCGGGGCCGGACAGTTCCTACGATGTGATCGAGGGCGGCCAGTGGCGCAGCGACGCCCCGTATGCTGTGCTGCACCGTGTGGCGTCCGATGGCACCGCGCACGGTATCGCGGCTGCGATGTTTGCCTTTGCCAAGGAACGCGCCGATCACCTGCGCATCGACACGCATCAGGACAACCTGCCCATGCAGGGAGCCATCGCCAAGGCCGGGTTTAAGCGCGCCGGTATCGTATATGTGTCGGACGGTACGCCGCGCGTCGCGTTTGATTGGCTGCGCGAGGCATAAAGGCCGAGCCACATACCAGCGTTTTACCAAAAATGGCCCCGAGTGGGGCCATTTTTGGTAAAACGCGTTGTTGTGGGGCTCGCGTTGTTATCGCCCCAGATGAGCCCAGGCAGACAAAAAGGGGAGGTGCCGGCTTTCGCAGGGCGCGAACCTACGAAAATCGCCGCGCGGCAACGCGGGGCGATGAGCTCGGTCGGGGGATAGGGCTCGCTTCGCCCGCCGGCCCGTACATTGTATCATCCAGTGTGGAACGAGGATGCCCGTTGCCGCGTGCGATGGGCTTGCAATAAGAGGAGAGCCATGTCGAAGCAAGCGGTCGTTGGAATCTTGGCGCATGTCGATGCCGGCAAGACCACGCTGGCCGAGGCCATGTTGTTCAACGCGGGTCGCATTCGCAAGCGCGGCCGCGTGGACGATGGCGATTCGCATCTGGACACGAACGCGATCGAGCGTGAGCGTGGCATTACGATCTTCTCGTCGCAGGCCGTGCTCGACCATGGCGATACCCACGTCATGCTCGTGGATGCACCGGGGCATGTCGATTTTTCGGCCGAGGCGGAGCGCACATTGCGCGCGCTGGACTACGCGATTTTAGTTGTGGGCGCCAACGACGGCGTGCAGGGGCACACCGAAACCCTGTGGCGCCTGCTTGCGCGCTATGACATCCCGACGTTCATCTATATCAATAAAATCGATTTGGAGAATCCCGGCCGCGATGTTTTGCTGGCACAACTTGGGCAACGTCTCTCCGAGGGCTGCTTGGATGCCAGCGAACTGCTGGCGGGCGGGGCCGTTCAGGAGGACGCTGCTGCGTTGGACGAGGCGGCGCTCGAGGAGTTTCTTGAGGCGGGTGAGCTTTCTGTCGCAACGCTGTCGCGCATGGTTGCCGAGCGCAAGCTCTTTCCATGTTTTGCCGGCTCGGCGCTCAAGGACCAAGGCGTGGACGAGCTGCTGGACGGCATATGCGCGCTGATGCGTGAACAGGCATGGCACCCGGAGTTTGCCGCGCGCGTCTACCGTGTCAGCCGCGGGGATCGCGGCGAGCGCTTGGCATGGCTTAAAGTGACCGGCGGCACGCTGCATGCCAAGCAGATGATTGACGGACGTTCCGGTGCCGAGGCATGGGAGCAGAAGGTCGATCAGGTACGCATCTATAACGGCGAGAAGTATGAGCTTGCCCAAGAAGTTGCTGCTGGCGGTATTTGTGCCGTGACGGGTCTTGCGCACGTTCGCCCGGGGGACGCCCTGGGCGCGGAGCCCGCGGGCGATGCACCCGTCATTGCGCCGGTCCTTACCTATACGGTGCTTCCGGGCGAACACGATGTCCATGCGGTGTTCAAAGCGTTGACTGAGCTGGCGGATGAAGATCCCATGCTCGGCGTAAGCTGGAATACGCATCTAGAGCAGATTCATTTGCAGTTGATGGGCGCTGTGCAACTCGAGGTCGTGCAGCGGGTGTTGGCCGATCGCTTTGACCTTTCGGTTGAGTTTGAGTCTGGCGGCATTCTCTATAAGGAGACTATTTCGCAGCCGGTCGAGGGCGTGGGCCACTTTGAGCCGCTGCGCCACTATGCCGAGGTGCATTTGCGCCTGGAGCCGTTGCCAGCGGGTTCGGGCGTGCAGTTTGGCACCGTGACCTCGACCGACGAGCTCGATCTTAACTGGCAGCGTTTGGCACTCACCAACGCCATGGAGCGCGACCACCTGGGCGTGCTGACTGGCTCGCCCATCACCGATGTGCGCATTACGCTCACGGGCGGTCGCGCGCATGCCAAACACACCGAGGGCGGCGATTTTCGCCAGGCCACGTACCGTGCGATTCGCCAGGGACTCATGCAGGCGCGTGAGGCCGGCGCGGCGGTACTGCTGGAGCCGTGGTATCGCTTTGAGCTCGAGGTACCGGGGGAGTGCGTGGGCCGGGCGCTCTCGGATGCCACACGCATGGGTGCCGAGTACGAGCCGCCGACGATGGCGGGAGACCGGACAAAGCTTGTGGGTCGCGTGCCAGCATCCGAGGTGCAGGATTACGCGCTGGAGGTGGCCGCCTACACGAGCGGTCGCGGGCATCTGTACCTGGAGTTCGCCGGCTATGCGGCTTGCCATGATGCCGAGCGCGTTATAGAGGCGGCCGCCTATGAGCCCGAGGCCGATCTGCCCAACACGCCCGACTCGGTCTTTTGCTCTCACGGCGCCGGTTACACGGTCAAATGGTACGACGTACCCGCCGCGGCACACGTAAAGGTCGATCCTGCCACCTTTCGCCCCTGGCGAGCAGCAGACGCGGAGTTCTTCTGTCATAGGTGATAGAAGGGCTGCCCCTTTGTCACCTGCTGTTGGTATAACTCGGTATAAGTTGGTATAACTATAGGCAGCGTTTGCCAATCCGAGGAGGCCGACATGAATCCAAATCCCTTTAAGCCCACGGCTGGCAAGCGGCCTCCGATACTCATCGGCCGCGAGTCGGTCATCGAAGATTTCGAGGAAGGACTCGATAACGGCGCCGGAGCGCCGGGTAGGCTCATGCTCATTACGGGAAACCGCGGCTGTGGCAAGACGGTTCTCCTGCGGGAGCTGCAACGTCTAGCCAATGAGCGCGGATGGGCGGTTGTCTCCGATTCCGCTTCGCTTGGCTTATGCGATCGCTTGGCCGACGCGCTTCGCTCGAATAAATCCGTTGTGACGTCAATGGAGCTCGGTCCGTCGTTTGGCCGGATGTCGGTCGAGGCGGCGCGGGCAAAAGGCGAGACGTTGCGCGGGTTAGTCAACGAGCGCCTCAAGAAGCTCGGTCCAGGCAAGGGCATACTGTTTGCGATTGACGAGGCTCAATCTGCGTCTATCGAGGAGCTGGCAGCTCTTGCCGTTCTCTATCAGCAGGTGCTCGGAGACCAGGATGCCACGGGCTTGTCCGATAGCGACCAGCGCGGCCTTGCGCTGGTGTTTGCCGGCTTACCCAGTATGGTTGACGATCTGCTCGAAGAGCCGAGCGTGACGTTTTTGCGGCGTGCCCAGCAGCGTACGCTGGGGGCGATATCTTTGCCCAAGGTGCGCGATTCATATATCCAGACGGTCAAAGACGCCGGTCTTTACGTTGACGCGGAGACAGCAGACCTTGCGGCACGCAAGAGTATGGGGCATCCCTATATGGTTCAGCTGGTGGGCTATTACATGTGGCGCTCTGCTGTCCGGCGTGACTCGCGGTTCATTGAAGAGCGCGATGTTGAGGCTGGGCACGCGGATGCCGTCTCCGAGTTCTACGAAGCGGTTGACGCGCCTCTGTATTACGGGCTGCGCAGTCCGCAACGCCTCTATATCGAGGCCATGGCTGCTGACGGGGGCAAACCGACACGCATGTCGGACATCATTGAGCGCTGCGACCGTACTCAGAGCTGGGCGAGCAAATATCGCGCAAGCCTGATTCGCGAGCGCGTCATCGAGGCTGCCGGATACGGCCTCGTCCGGTTTACCGTGCCCATGCTGGGCGCGTACATTCGAGATCGCATTTTATGGCATGAGTAGGGTGATAAAGGTGATGGAACAGAAGATGAGCCCGCGGGCTATCGAGGTGCGTGGCGCGCGTGTACATAACCTCAAGGACATCGATATCGATATTCCGCTGGGAAAGCTCGTGGGTATTGCCGGCGTGTCGGGTTCGGGCAAGAGTTCGCTGGCGCTGGGGGTTCTTTATGCCGAGGGCTCGCGTCGCTACCTGGAGGCGCTAAGCACCTATACCCGCCGTCGTCTAACGCAGGCCGAACATGCCCAGGTGGACGAGGTGCTGCACGTGCCGGCGGCGCTCGCATTGCATCAGCGCCCCAGCGTGCCGGGCGTGCGTTCTACCTTTGGCACCATGACCGAGCTCAACAATAGCCTGCGTCTGCTCTTTAGCCGTTGCGCCCATCACGTATGCCCGCATTGCGGGGCGCGTTTGGAGCCGAGCCTTAACGTGGCCGCAGGCCTGTCGCTCACGTGTCCGACGTGCGGCCGCGAGTTCTACGCGCCGAGTGCCGAGGATTTGGCTTTCAATAGCGGTGGTGCGTGCCCTATCTGCGGCGGCACCGGTGTCATGCGCGAGGTGGACGAGGCGAGCCTGGTGCCCGACGAGTCAAAGACCATCAACGAGGGCGCAGTGCTTCCCTGGGGTACGCTTATGTGGGATCTGATGAAGCAGGTGGCCGGCGAGATGGGCGTGCGTACCGACGTGCCGTTTAATCAGCTCACGCCTCAAGAGCGCGACATCGTGTTTCACGGCCCCGCGGTTAAGAAGCACATTCTTTACGTTCCCAAAAACGGCGAGGGTGCCACGCCGCTCGACTTCACCTATTACAACGCCGTCTATACCGTCGAAAATGCGCTCGCCAAGGTCAAGGACGATAAGGGCTTAAAACGCGTTGCGCGCTTTTTGCGCGAGGGCCCATGCCGTGATTGCGACGGTACGCGTCTCTCCGAGGCTGCGCGCCAGCCCCAGGTGCGCGGTATCAATCTGTCACAGGCGGCGGCCATGACGCTTGGTGATGCGATTGAGTGGGTGCGCGGGGTGCCCGCATCCTTGCCGGCCGAGATGCGGCCCATGGCGACGGATATCTGCGATTCGTTTTTGAGCACGGCTCGTCGTCTGGTCGACCTGGGTCTCGATTACCTTTCGCTCGATCGCGCCGGTGCCACGCTCTCCACGGGTGAGCGCCAGCGCGTGCAACTCGCCCGCGTGGTGCGCAACCGATCGACGGGCGTGCTCTATGTGCTGGACGAGCCCTCGATCGGCTTGCATCCTGCCAATGTTGACGGCCTGGTAGGCGTGATGCGCGATCTGGTGGATGACGGCAACACCGTGGTTGTTGTCGACCACGATACACGTGTGCTGGCGGAGGCTGATTATCTGGTCGAGATGGGGCCCGTTGCCGGAGTGGGCGGCGGCAGTGTAATCGCTGCGGGCACGGTGGACGAGGTCGAGCAATCGCAGGGCAGCCGTATCGCGCCGTTTTTGCGCGCCGAGCCCAAGCGCTTGCGTCCGCAGGTGACTGACGACGAAATGTTCGACCAGGGCCATATCCGCATGGCGACCGATACCATCCATACCGTCAAGCCGCTCGAG
>CATZIG010000025.1 GCA_958419975.1 uncultured Collinsella sp. | reverse complement strand
GTCTTCGTCGAGGATCAGGATACAGTTGAGGCCCCACTCCTTGAGCATATCCATGTACTCATCGGTGAGCTCTTCGCCGTCCAAGGTTCCACCCGAGTACTGCCAGCTGCCGACAAAGTTGGCCTTGGGGTCCTTGCCGCCGCCGCTGCAGCCCGTCAGGGCAAAGGCGAGCGCCAGGACGCATGTCAGGAATGCGAGTACGGACTTTTTGAACGTTGTCTTCATGGTGTCCTCCTTTATCGAACGAAACCCATAGAAGCAAATGCGGGGGTGGCGGACCTCCCCGCCAATTACCAGGTAGAGGGGCTAGGGCCTGGGTGTTCCGCAGTTGCTGCAGAACTTGCCGCCGTTTTCGCTGCCGCAGTTGGGGCAGAACCACTTGGTCGGTGCCGGGGCGGGTGCGGGACTGCCACACTCGGGGCAGAACTTGCCGGTGTTGGTGGCACCGCAACTGCAGGTCCACGTGCCGGCCGCGGGGGCAGCGGCAGGAGCCGGTGTGGGGGCGGGTGTCGGAGTCGGCTGTGGGGCAGCTTGCTGCTGTGCCTGGCCGGCGGCGAACAGCTGGCTGGCATTCATGCCGCCCATGCCACCTGCCATGCCCATGCCCATAAAGCCTGCCATCGCGCCGTTGGGGTTGGCGGCTGCTGCGCGCATCGCATCGCTCTGGGCGCTGGCGATGTTGGCGGCTGCCATGGTGGGATCGCGCATGACCGCGGCCTTCTGCAGGTCCTTGATCATTTGCTCGTCCTCTTGCGAGGCGGCGATGGAGTTGACGCCAAAGCTCACGATCTCGACGCCGCGCAGGTCGCGCCAGTCGGCAGAGAGGACTTCGTTGAGTGCACGGGCGAGCTCGGTGGTGTGGCCGGGGATGGCGCTGTAGCGGATGCCCATCTCCGAGATCTTGGCAAAGGCGGGCTGCAGGGCGGTGAGCAGCTCGGACTTAAGCTGGCTGTCGATCTTATCGCGCGTGTAGCTATCGGTCACGTTGCCGCACACGTTGGTGTAAAACAGCAGCGGGTTGGTGATGCGGTACGAATACTCGCCGTTGCAGCGCACGGAGATGTCGACGTCCAGGCCAATGTTGTTATCGACCACGCGGAAGGGCACAGGCGAGGCGGTGCCGTACTTGTTGCCGATGATCTCCTTGGTGTTGATAAAGTAGACGCGCTGGTCCTTGCCCGCGTCGCCGCCAAAGGTAAAACGGCTGCCGATATTGGCGAACGTCTCCTTGATGGAGTCGCCCAGGTTGCCGCTGAAGACGCTCGGCTCGCTGCCGGTGTCAAAGACAAACTCGCCAGGCTCCAGCGCGACCTCGATGATCTTGCCGTTTTGCACCACGAGCATGCCCTGGCCGTCGTTGACGGCGATGACCGAGCCGTTGGAGATAACGTTGTCCTCGCCGCGCGTGTTGGAGCTGCGACCGCCGGTGCGCTTGCTGCCCTTGCAGGCTAAGACGTCAGCGGGCATCGATTCGCAATAGATAAATTCTTTCCACTGGTCGGCCATGACGCCGCCGGCAGCTCCCAATCCAGCTCTCAAGAGTCCCATGGTGATCTTCCTTTCTCGTCAAAGGCCGGGTGGTATTGGTCAGAATGGCTAATCGTTCTTGTTGTCCTTCATGACAACGGTGGTCTCGGTGTGGCTGAAGGCGTCGTGCTTCTCGGTCAGGTCGAGCTCGCCACAGTAGCAATCGGCGTGGGTGGCCTCGTTGGCCGTCTTGAGCTGGCTCACCAGCAGCACGTCTGCGATGACCACGATGATCAACGGCGCGACGATGTTGATGAGGATGCCCTCGACGTCAAAAGTGAGGTAGTCCGGATCGAAGGCATTCCCACCCATAAAGAGAATCTGGGAGAGGACAAACCCGATCACAAAGAACAGCACCGAGGCGATGGCGAGCTTGGGCTTGGAGCAGGGGAGCTCGCCGACCATGCGACCGGTCTGGCCGTTCATGGCAAACAGGTAGCTCTTGCCGTTCCACGAGGTGGAAAGCATCCACACGGGAAACAGGGCGTAGTCGCTGTCTTCCCAGGTGTAGTCGAGCTGCTTGCTTTCGACCGTGGCATCGTCATATTCGTCGACGACGGTCTTGCGCAGGGCCGAGATCGTACTTTCTTCCATACGACGCTCGGCGCGCGCCTTGCAGGTCTCGCAATCCTCGTCGTAGCGGTTGGCGATGTAGCCGGGCATATACGCGACCGAGAACGGGCGCAGCGCGTCGTAGTCAAACGGCTCGATGGCGTCCATGTGGCCGTCGGGCATCTTGGACGATCCGTCGACGGGTACGCGCTCAAACGAGATATTGCCCTTGCGGTAGGCATCGTAGTGGTCGGTGGTCGTGACGGTGCGATCGGATTCCTCAGTCACGGTCTCGTTGGTCGCATCAAAGCACACTTCGCCGTCTACGCGGGCGCCGTAGAGCCAAAACGGCACGTAAACGCCTTGGACTTCGTCGATATGGTTGCCGGTGACAAAGCTCTTGGGCAGCAAGATCTTGCCCTTGTAGTGTTCCTTAAGGGCGGCCAGGACGTCGTCGCGCCCGAGTTTAAACGGGATCACCAGGTCGGGTGAGAAGTCGCCCGAAAGCTGACCGGGCGCTACGGCGGAGTTGCCGCAGTACGGGCAGGTGGTGACGGCGACGGTGCCGTCGGACACGAGCTCGGCGCCGCACGACGAGCAGATGTAGCCGGCGTTTTGAGCCAGCTCCTGCACGGCATCGTCGACAGCAGGCTTGGGGACCGCGGCTGCGGCATCGGCCTTGTCCTGGCGCTCGCGATAGAGGGCCTCGACTTCTTCGACTTCAAAACGCGAATCGCAGTAGTCGCAGACGAGCTTTTGCTCGGCACTGGCAAAGTGAAGGGGGCCGCCACACGCGGGGCACTGATAGTTGACACTCTCGAAGGCCATGATCGGTCCTTTCCGTGCCGCAGGCTATGCGCCGATGGCGCCGCCGCAGTATTCGCAGCGCCCGCTGGCATCGGGAATGGTGGTTGCACCGCAGAAGGGACAGGTGACCGCGGTCTTGGGGGCCTTGGCGGCCACGACGCTGTCGCGCGTTTCCTGGCGCAGCTGCACTAGCGCGTCGCGGACCTCGGTTGCCTGGCGCTTGGCCTCGCGGTATTCGATGGAACCGCGCTGCTCGATGGTGGAGTCGTTCACGCGCAGATCGATCTGGGTAAAGTACGGCGTGTTGACGTGGATGGTCAGATTGAAGTCGTAATCCAGGTCGTAGCGCGGCGGGTTATAGCTCTCGCGCTCGCCGTCTTTGGTCTCGCGATAGATCTCGGTGCGATGCTCGTCGATATTCATATCGCAGCCGAGTACCTGCGAGAACTCGATGATGTCGGGGTTGGCGTCGCGCCAGCGGCTCTGCGAGGTAATGATCAGCAGGCCCGCGTCTTCGTCGAGTATGATGTTGGTGCGCCCGGCAGAGAGCGTGCGCGTGGGGTTGAACGAGGCCAGGCGCTCGGCATTGGCCTCGCGGTAGGCGAGTTGCTCGCGGATATCGTCCGCGGTGCTGGAGCGATAGCCGTGAAAGTAGGGGGAGAGCTTGCCGGCGCACTCTTTGCACAGGTAGCCTTCGTTGATTTTGGTCTTTCCCAAAAGTCCCAGCTCGGTACCGCAAATCGCGCACTCTTTCTTCTCGAACATCTTGTCAAAGAAGCCCATGGCTGCCTCCCATCAACAGGTAGCGTGTGTCACTTTTGATGATGGGGGAGCAGACAATCTTGCACGATACCCAGACGGCTCAACGAGTCTCCACAACTGGGACACATGGCCCATTTTCGACTAGTCGCTGGGGACGTTCTTAAACGGCTAGTCGCCGGGGACACTCATTGGGGACGTACTTAAATGAGTGGCAGTTGGGGAGACTCCATGCCGAATGTGGCGGCTGCCGAATGTGGGTGCCGTCCTTGCTACGCCACGGTCACGGCGACCTGGGCGTAGCGGCTGCAGGGGCGCTCGGTGCGCGTCTGCACGGTGAGGGTGAGCACAAAGCGGTCGCCGGGCTGCGCGTCGGCGGGCACGATAAAAGTGGTGCTCACCGTGCATTCCTGCCACACCGAAAGATCCTGCACGCCTGCATAGCTCGACGGGTCCATGGCGACACCCCAATGTGCATCAAAGCCCTTGCCGTCGGGGTCGACGATGGTCGCTGCAAGGGCGACGCGCTCGCCTGCTGTGGCACTGCGGTCGGCCGTGGCCTCGACAACACGTGCCGGATGCGAGCAGATGGCCGGATCATGAGCACACCATTGCGCGCGGGCGGCGAAGTCTTCCTGATAGGCGCGCAGGTAAGGATTGAGGTTGCTGCTCGCGGGTGTACCCAAGGCGGCAAAACCAGTGGGTGCGTCCGAGTCGGGGTGACCGTCGAGGAACATGCGGCCGAGCAGTGTGTCGAAGCCGCGGTCATCGATACCGCGCAGGCCAAACGGCAGCAGCGGAATATAGGTCATGCTGTCGCCTTCGCCCATAAAGTCGCAGCGCTCAAACTGCATCGCGGGCACGCCTTCTAGACCCCAATCCAGACGGGCATGCTTGCCAAACTGAAAGCGCTCGGGCTCGTTTTCGTAGACCTTGCCATCGCCATAGAGCATATAGCGCGCCATGAGGGGGCCGTTGCCCTGCGTGAGATTCTGCTCGGGCCAAGGAGCCTGAAACAACGGCAGCGAATCGGGCTGCGCCATCTTGGCGTCGACATAGCCGCCATACATATAGGGCGCGCGCCAAAAGATGAGTTCGGGAAAGAGCTCGCGTCCATGGTCGAGCCATGAGTTGTCCTGCCCTATGCCATCGGCAACGCCCATCACGCGCACCTTCTGATAGACCCGCTGCTGCACGGCGGGCCATTCGGGCGTGGCGCGATAACGCTCGGCAATGCTCATAAGGGCGCGAACGATGGTGTTCATGCCACCCCAGCTGAGCAGCCATAACGTACGCGGGTCGTCGTCCATGATGGCGTCGGCGATGACCCGCGAACCTGGTGTTTCCTCGCGCACATCGCCCTCAAAAGCAACATTTCCCACAAAGGTGCGCTCGATCATCTGGGCAGGCGTGGGAAACGGCGGCTCACCGGCAGCGTCCGCATTCGCCTGCAACTGCGGCCAAGCCTGGGCATACTCATTACTCCAGAGACTTTCGATCCAATGCTCGGGAAACGGACGATACTCACGAAGCTCCCCGGCCAGCGGATCGGGCTCATGAGGCACAACAGCCCACTCGTAAGAGCGACGCCCCTTAGTCCGCCAATGCGAATTCACCTCGCCGAGCGTATGGACGCCATCGCCAAGAAAGTGATACTGCGAAGCCGTATACACCACAGCCTGAACATCAAGCACATTAAGATACAGAGCCAAATGAACGAGCGAGTTCATATCGTCGACTTCCATATCAGTAGTAACAATCACCCGAGTTAACTCTTGGGACATAGGAGCAGCTCCAATCAAAATCAATTCAGCCAGTTACGCGCAAGGCAAGACGGGACCCACGCCCCCATCGCCATCGACCCGGCGTGCTGCCGGAAGCGGCCGGCCAGCGTTTCGAACAACGTTAACTTAGGGGGCCCTGACCTTTAGTTTTGTAAACATTCCGCAGTGCGGGTCCCACTTATCCGATGCTCCGAAGGAGCAGGATAAGCGGGACCCATGCGCGAGGACGTTTACAAAACTAAAGGTCAGGGCCCCCCGATGGGATGGCTACCTCGAAACTCTGGCCGACCACTCCCAGCAGCCCACCGGCTCGCCGTCGATGAGTACGTTGCCCCCGTCGAAGTCTTGATAACACAGGTCGTTGAATTGGTGGATCCACACGCCGTGGTTGAACGTCTTCTTAGGCGAGCCGTCGGCCTCGCGATACACGCCGGTCAGGTCCTCGACATGGCTAAAGTAGGTGAGGTGCACGTTGGCTCCGGCGTCACGCAGGCGCGCCGTGAGCGGCAGCACGGTCTGTTGCGGAGACACGAGCTCGTCGCCCTTGGAGTGCGTAAACCACAGCGGCGTCTTGGCGAGCGCAGCTACGTCCTCGTCGGTGGCGTTGTACCAGGGGGCACAGCAGGGAAGGCCTGCCGCGAAGAAATCGGGGTAGTCGGCGCACAGGCGCAGGGTCATAAAGCCGCCGTTGGAAAGGCCGGCGACCACGATGCGGTCGGTGTCGATTCGGTCGGCGTGCTCGGCGACAAACTCGTCGATGAGTGCCTTGAGCACGGGGGAGTAGATGCTCTGGTTGGAGTGACCGAGCTGTTCGGCGCCGTTATCCATCCAAAACGTGGGCGACTGCGGCACGAGCACCCAGGCAAAGCCGCCAAAGTAGCGCTGGATCTGGCGCTGCGAGAGGGCAGTCACGCGGTTGCCGATATAGGCGCGCGCGGGGCCCTCGCCCTGCGTGGAGCCCTTGCCTTCGCCGGCGCCGTGCAGGTACACCACGAGCGGGGCCTTTTGGGGCACGACCGTGTCCTCAGGCGCAAAGGGATTGAAGCAGGCCGAGTCCTCTGCCTTAAAGCTGGGCTCAAAGAAGCCGTACTCGAGCGCGATGCCATCAACGGCGGTCTTTTGTACGGCATTGCTCCAGCCCTTGAGCGCGGGGCAGATGTCGCCGCGACAGGTATCGAAGACCAGGCCGCAGGTGGGGTCGTCGCCGTCGTTGCCGGGAAGAGCTGCGAGCTGCGTGATGCGCAGCTGGTCATCGAGCATGCGCGAGCCCAGGACGCTGCCTTCGATCTTTTTGGTCAGGCGCTGCTCGGCAACCTCGAGTGCCACATGGGTGCCCACGGCGAGCTTGCGGCCGTTCTCGTCACACGGATACGCGGCGAGAACGTCGATGTAACCCACGGAGGGCGCGGCATGGTCGGCGCCGTGCTCCTTGCGCATCAGGACCTCGCCCGTGCGCTCGTGACGCTCTACATATATATGGAAAGCGTTCGCATCGACATCGTTGGCGCGCACGGTGCAGGGTAGGTCGAGAACGACTTTGCTGATCCAGGGGCCAAAGTCGCCCAAGGTGGTGACGGTTGCGTAGGTACACGATTTGAGTTCCATGAGCTGCCTCCTTTGTGCCGCAAATACTAAACAATCGCGGCAATACAATCTAAACATGTTTAGTGTAAAGCAGAATTAGAGAATAAGCAGATGAACTCGGTAAACGGTCAAATCAAACACTCAATGAACTACTAAACACTCGCTTACTACTATCTAGCAGGGCTTTTGTTGATGAGTCAACAAGGAATTTGGGTGACAGATTATATAAAATCCCACGTAGACGGCCATTTATAAATAAACGGCACTATATGTAATGCCTTGGCATTCAATTACGTTCACCCCCGATTTTCTACCGTTCACCGGACTGCAAACGGCAAAACTGCCACAAATTCAACGCTGCGTGTAAACTAAGCGCTGTAAACGTTCAGTAAACAGATTGTTTACGACGGCGTATCCAAGGGTTCGGTAACCGTAAGGGGTTATAGTCACCGGGCCAAAGGCGTGCCTGCGCCCAAGCGATTAGGCACACGATGATATGGGGAGGGGTCCCATGGCAGTAGATAACAAGCAGATTGCCACCGATGTCCTCGAGCTCGTGGGCGGTGCGGAAAATGTCACCGTCGCCACCAACTGCATGACGCGCCTGCGTCTGACGCTCAAGGACAACAACAAGGCCGACGTGGAGAAGATCAAGAAGGTCAAGGGTGTTCTGGGCTGCCAGTTCGCCGGCAGCCAGCTCCAGGTCATCATCGGCCAGAACGTGCCCAAGGTACTCGCCGAGTTCGTCGCCATGTCCGGCGTCAAGCAGGGTGCCGCGGTCGACGAGAACCTCGACGCTCCTAAAGAGAAGTTCGAGCTCAAGAACCTGCCCAACATCATCCTCGACTACCTGTCGGGTTCCATGACCCAGCTGATTCCGCTGCTTATGGCCGGCGGTCTGTTCCGCACCATCGCCGCGGTCCTCGGCCCCACCATGCTCGGCGTTCTCTCCGATACCGATCCGACCTACACGTTCCTCTACACCACCCTGTACGAGGCCACGTTTACCTTTATCCCCATCTACCTGGGCTATGCCGCTGCTAAGAAGCTCGGCGCCTCTCCGGTTCTGGGCATGCTCCTCGGCGGCGCTCTCAGGGCTCCGTCCGTCGTGAGTGTCGCGACTCAGGAGGGTGGCGGAATCATCTCCGTCTACGGTATCCAGATCGCCGCTGCCAACTACCAGCAGTCCGTCCTGCCGATCATCCTCTCGGTGCCCGTCCTGTACTTTGTCGAGAAGTTCTTTAAGAAGGTCATGCCCGACGTGCTGTCCACGGTCTTCACGCCGTTCTGCACCATGATCGTCACCATCCCCATCGCCTTCATCGTCCTTGCCTCGATCGGCAACGAGATCGGCAGCCTCATCGCCAACGCCCTCTTTGGCCTTGCTGACCTTGGCGGCATCGGCATTCTGATCGTCATGGCCATCCTCGGCGCCTTCTGGCAGCTCTTCGTGGTCTGCGGCATGCACATGCCCGTCATCCTGCTCGCTCAGGTTCAGATCATCGCCGCCGGCTACGATCCCTTCGTCTTCGTTTCCACCAACTGCGCTATGGCCGCTGTCTGGGGCTGCGCCTTCGGTGCCTTCCTCAAGATGAAGAACCCCGACGAGAAGGGTCTTGCCCTGGGTTACGTCATCTCCGCCATCGCCGGCGGCGTCACCGAGCCTGCGCTCTTCGGTATCCTCATGCGCTTCCGTCGCACCATGCTCGGTATGTTCATCGGCGGTGCCATCGGCGCTGTGTTCTCCGGCCTCATGGGTGTTACCTACTACCTGGCCGGCGGTGCCTCCAACTTCCTGGTCTTCACCAACTACCTGCAGGGTGGCCAGATGAACACCGTCTGGGCTATCGTCGGTATGGCCATCTCCTTCGTCATTGCCGCTGCCGTCGTCTTTGCCACTGGCTTCTCCAAGGAGGAGCTCGCCGAGATGGAGGCCTAAGGCCAAGCCATTCGGTCACATACGACCTTACCTACACGACAGGGCCCCGTCAGGCGCAAGCCCGGCGGGGCCCTTCTTACAAGGTAGACTGATTGGGATGGGAGGTGCCCGCCCACAAGGGCTTGCTAAACGACGGAGGCTTTCGCGCGGGGTTACCGCGAAAGAATCTGCCGGTTCGCAACTCCTTTATCAAACGAAAGGACATGCAGATGAGTTTGGGAAAGCTGACCGTTAACGGTCGTCAGGACGGCTTTTTGTGCGGGGGCAAACCGTTCTTTTGGTTTGCCGATACGTGCTGGAGCGCGTTTACGAGCATTACCGAGGCCGATTGGGACTACTATCTGACCCGCCGTGCCGAGCAGGGCATGAACGTGCTGCAGATCAACACGCTGCCGCAGTGGGATCGCTGCTGCCCCGATCTGGGCATTTGGCCCTATGCCAGCGAGGATGGCGTGCATTTTGATTGGTCCCGTCCCAACCAAGCGTACTGGGATCGCGCCGCCGCCATGTGTCGCACTGCCGTCGAGCACGGCATTCGTCCGGCGCTCGTACTTATGTGGTGCAACTACGTGCCCGGTACCTGGGGCGCCAAGATTGCCGAGCATTGCGGTGCCGAGACTATGCCGCGCGAGGAGGTCCGCGCCCACGTTGCCCGCGTCGTCGAGAATCTGGGCGAGTTCGACCCCGTCTACGTGGTGACGGGCGATACCGACTTTACCAGCGACGAGGCGATCGCCTATTACGAGGATACCCTCGACGAGGTCGTCAAACGCGCGCCCGAGGCGTTGCGCACCATGCATATCAACCGCGGCAACCGCACCATTCCGTCACAGTACCTGGACCGTCTGGACTTTTACATGTTCCAGCCCGGTCACAACTACGAGGGCCAGCCCGAGGCCTGGCACCTGCCGCAGGACTTTATCGCCAACTATCCTAAAAAGCCGATGGTCAACTCCGAGCCCTGTTACGAGCAGATGGGTGCGTCGCGCAACGTGTACTGGCGCTTCACCGCACAGGACTGCCGCGCGAGTGTGTGGTCGTCGATCCTTGCCGGTGCCAGTGCGGGTGTGACCTATGGCGCGCACGGTGTTTGGAACTGGCAGACCAGCAAGAGCCAAGGCTCGGTGCTGGGCGAGGGCTTCGATATGCCGTTCCGCTGGCAGGAGTGCCTGCAGTTTGCGGGCGTTTGGGACTTTGGCGCGATCGAGCATGTGCTTGCCGGCCTGGGCGCTACGGCTGGCGATGACGCACTTGCCGTGGTTCCGGCGCAGGAGCTGCTCGATGACGCGCGCGAGGCCATTCGCGTGGCGCGCGTTGGCGATCGTGTCGTCACCTACCTGCCGCGCACCACGGCGCTCAAGTTTAAGCTCGACGGCACGCGCGGCTGGACGGCGACGGTCCTCGACATGGAGGACAAGCGCATCGCCAAGCTGCCCGTCCGCGACAACGGTGACGGCACCGTGCGCGTGGCTCAGCATCCCTTTGAGCACGACGCCCTGGTGATTCTGGCCCCCGGGCGCTAACGGCTCTTCTCCAACATTTACAATCCAGTCCCTTTCATTTCGCCGCACTCATTGGGGACAGACTTAAATGAGTGGTCATTGGGGACGTTCTTTGGGAGGGCAGTTTGCGTGGCGGTTATGTGGCCCACGGTGAGACCTACGTCGGCGATATGTTGCTTCGTCTGACCAAAGCGGAGGCGTAAAACAGGGAGATAATTGGCTCCGGGCGCGATCTACTGCATGACCAACATAAGGGGGCAGCCCCTGTGGTGGTTGCGGCGATGCACGTCCGGAGCTATGGCGTGTGAGGGGCGAATATGCAGGAGTTCTTTGGAATCGATGTGGGCGGTACGGCCGTTAAATGGGCTGTGCTGGGCGAGGATTTTTCCATCCGCGAGCGCGGGAGCCTGCCGACGGGCTTTACCACGGCTGAGGAGACGGTTTCGGCGTTGATCGGGCTCGTCGAGCCGTACTGTGAGCGCGTGAGCGCCGTAGGCGTGAGCGCACCCGGCGGTATCTACGAGGGAGACGTCACGGGGACGATCCATCGCGGCGGTGTGCTCACGTTTATGGACGGCTGCCCGCTGGGAAAGCTCATGTGCGAGGCGCTGGGGGTGCCGGTTGCCGTCAATAACGACGGTAAGTGCTGTGCACTCGGTGAGTATGCGGCTGGCGCCCTGCGCGGGACGCGTTTTGGCGTGGTGCTCGCTATTGGCACGGGCATCGGCGGCGGTATCGTCATCGACGGCAAGGTCCTGCGCGGCGCGCACTGCTTTGCAGGCGAGTTCAGCTTCTTGCGCAACGATGTCACGACTGCCGCGAGCATGGAAAACTCCTTTGCGGGTTCGGGCGGTTGGCGTGCGCTCCGTGATGCTGTCGTTGCCGAGAAGGGCCTGCCTGCGGATTCTCCGGTGGACGGCCGTCGCGTCTTTGAGTGGATCGCGGATGGCGACATGGCGGCGCAGCGCGCGCTCGACCGCTACGCTCGCTCATTTGACGGACAGCTCATCAACCTGCAGGCCGTGCTCGACCCCGAGGTCTTTGTGATCGCAGGCGGCATCTCGTGCCATCCCGAGCTCGTCGATGCCCTGCGTGCGCAGATGCCGCTGGCCCTCGCGGGTTACGAAGGGACCCTTGCCGGCATTCCTGTGCCGCAGATAAAGGCGGCCGAGCTCGGCAACGACGCCAACCTTTACGGTGCTGTCCAGGAGGCCATGCGCCTGATGTAGCGCGAGCCAAACGAGGCTGTCGAAAAAGATAAAGGCCGGCGTAAACCGCCCCCCATTCCCTTAGCACAGGAAATGGGGGCGGTTTAATTTGAGGCGGGACTTTTTGACCGCTTGATGGGTCGCGCGTCACAGCAGCTCGCCGTGGCGGGCGATGTAGCGGCGCTTTGCTAGCTGGGTGAGCGCGATGTAGGCGGTGACTATGCCGACGAGCAGTGCGAAAAAGCTCGTGCGCAGCGTCGTAAGGCCGAGCGCATCGGCGATGGGGCTTGCCGGCAGCCAGGTGACGAGCGCCAGGCCTAGCACGGTGAGAGCGCACAGCGCGGGCGCGGCGTGGTCGCGCAGGCTCGGCAGGCGCGGGGAGCGCAACATGTGGATTACGAGCGTCTGCGACCACATGGACTCGACAAACCAGCCGCTCTGGAAGATTGCGGCGAAGGTCGTCATACCTGTGGCGTTGCCCGCGGCGGCAAGCTCGGACCAGCTTGCGCCCACGGCGGCGGGGCACACCACAAAGAAGAGCGCGGCGAAGGTCGCGATGTCAAACAGCGAGCTCACGGGGCCCAGCTCGAGCATAAGGCCCTTGATGGACGCGGCGTCCCAGGCACGCGGGCGGGCAGTCCAGGCGTCGTCGACGGTATCCCACGGCAGCGCGATGCACACGATCTCGTAGACCAGCGACAGCAGTACCAGCTGCAGGGCGTTCATGGGCAAAAACGGCAAGAACAGGCTCGCGACGGTCACGGACAGCACGTTGCCAAAGTTGGAGCTCACCGTGGTCTTGAGGTACTTGAGCAGGTTGCCGTAGGTGCGGCGGCCTTCGATGATGCCGCGCTCGAGCACGCCCAGGTCCTTCTGAAGCAAGATGATATCGGCGGATTCCTTGGCAATGTCGACGGCCGAATCGACCGAGATGCCGCAATCGCTCGCACGCATGGCGGCGGCGTCGTTGATGCCGTCGCCCATAAAGCCCACGGTGTGGCCGAGCAGCTCGCGCATGACGCGCACCAGGCGTGCCTTCTGCAGTGGCGAGAGCTTGGCGAAGAGGTGGGTTTTCTCGGCGCGCTCGGCAAGCTCGGTGTCGTCGAGTGCATCGATCTCGGAGCCCAGCAAGACGTTGCTCGCGTCGATGCCGATCTGCTCGCAGACGGTGGCGGCGACGCGAACGTTGTCGCCGGTCAGGACCTTTACCGCCACGCCCTTGGCTTCGAGGGTGGTGACGGCGCCCGCGGCACTTGCTTTAGGTGGATCGAGGAAGGCCAAAAAGCCCATCAGCACCATGTCGCATTCGTCGGCGATGCCAAACTCGCCCACGCAGCGCGGATTGGTTTTCTGCGCCACGGCAATTACGCGTAGGCCCTCGGCGTTAAGCCCGGCGACCTGCTTGCGAATCTGGGCGAGCCTGTCTTTGGTGAGCGGCTGGGCGATGCCATCGACCTCGACAAAGGAGCAGATCTCGAGCATTTCCTCGGCAGCTCCCTTGGTAACCATCTGGGTTTTGCCCTGGGCGTCGGCTACAACTACGCTCAGGCGACGGCGCGAGAAATCGAAGGGCACCTCGTCGACCTTGGTATAGCGGTCGCGCAGGCTCTGACCCAGCATGGAATCGGGTGCGACGGTCGAGGGCGTCACGTCGGCACGGTCGATTACGGCCAGGTCGATAAGGTTCTTGAGGCCGGTCTGGAAGAAGCTGTTCAAAAACGCATGACGCAGCACGCGTGTGTCCTCGTTGCCGTCGGTGTTGAGGTAACGCTCGAGCACGATGCGGTCTTCGGTGAGGGTACCGGTCTTATCGCAGCACAGGACGTCCATGGCACCCAGGTTTTGGATCGCCGGCAGTTCCTTGACGATAACCTGGCGGCGGGCGAGGTCCTTGGCGCCCTGCGACAGGCTCGTGGTTACGATGACGGGAAGCATCTGCGGCGTGATGCCCACGGCCACGCTCGTGGCAAACAGCAGTGCGTCGATGACGTTGCCCTTGGTGGCGGCGTTGATGGCAAAGACGGCCGGAGCCATAACGAGCATGAGGCGTACGAGTAGCATGGAGACGCTCGAGACACCGCGGTCAAACGCGCTCTTCTCGCCGCGCCCGTTGAGCATCTTGGCGATGCCGCCCAGGTAAGTGTCCGAGCCGGTGGCAACGACAAGCGCCATGGCGGTGCCGTTTTGCACGGAGGTGCCGGTAAAGACGATGTTCTTGCAGGCGGAGAGTGGCAGCGCGGAGCCGTCGGCGCCCTCGACGACGGTGGCGGCAGCGGTCTTCTCGACAGCCTCGCTCTCGCCGGTGAGCGCGGACTCGATCACAAACAGATCGCGCGCGGTGATGATGCGGGCATCGGCCGGCACCATATCGCCGGCAGAGAGACGGATCACATCGCCGGGGACGAGCTCGTCAAAGGGGATCTCGACGCGCTCACCGTCGCGCAGGGCACAGCAGGTGTTGGAGACCAAGTCCTTGAGGGCCTCGGCCGCATTGCCGCTGCGGGCTTCCTGGATAAACTTCATGCCGCCCGATACCAGCAGCATGATGCCGATGACGATGACCGTGGAGGGGTCGCGCTGCGGCTCGGGCACGGCGAGCACGTCGATGTAGAGCGAGACCAGCGCGAGCGCGGCGAGGATGCCGGCGAAGGGATCGATGAAGGCGTCGGCGATGCGGTGGGCGAGCGTCTTGGTCGGTGCCTCGATGGTGTTGGGGCCGGAGGCGTCCAGGCGCTCGGTTGCCTGCTCGGCGGTGAGGCCGTTTGCCGTGGCGTCGAGCAGTACGAGGGCGTCCTCGGCACTATGGGTGGCGGCGAATATGGTGTTCTTGGACAGGCCGGTGTGAGCGGCAGGGCGCGCCGTGCGGCGGCGCTTGGAGATGGCTTCGAGTACCGTGACGGTTTTGAGCATCAGCATAGGGTCCTCCTTGTTGAGGGGAGTTAGCGTACGTGTCGTATTTGCTTCAAAAAACCTAGATGTCGCTCACGTCAAGCTCTTGAGCCCACAAAGGGTGCAGCGCGCCTTTGCGGTGGTTTTGGCGATCTGCCGGTGGCGTTTATGCGTGTGCGGAGTCCTCGCGGCGTGCCGAGGGCGACATGCAGGTTTTTCGACTAGGACTGCCTTCCATGGCACACCTCCTAAAGGCTGAGCGCAGCGCGCTTTGGGTATCTCGTACCCCTTTTTAATCCGCCCGTATTCTTGATGAGGGGGTTTGACATGTCAACCCCATTGTTCGGAAAACCATTCCCCCTGACAAAGCCTTTACAGAATGCCGTGGCCCCAAAGCGCGCCCGCATCGACGCTTCGCCTGCGCTAAACTGGAAGGCACGTACGCGATTACGAGAGGAGCCCGCATGGAGGCTTACAAGCAAGAGTTCATCAAGTTTATGGTCGAGTCCGACGTCCTTAAGTTCGGCAGCTTTACGCTCAAGAGCGGCCGTCAGTCCCCGTTCTTTATGAACGCCGGTGCTTACGTGACGGGCTACCAGCTCAAGAAGCTGGGCGAGTATTACGCCCAGGCTATCCACGATAACTTTGGCGACGACTTTGACGTGCTGTTTGGGCCGGCCTACAAGGGCATTCCCCTGGCCGTCGTGACCGCGATTGCCTACCACGAGCTGTACGGCAAGGAGGTCAAGTACTGCTGCGACCGCAAGGAGGCCAAGGACCACGGTGCCGATAAGGGCAACCTGCTGGGTTATGAGCCCAAGGACGGCGACCGCGTGGTCATGGTCGAGGATGTCACCACCAGCGGCAAGTCCATCGACGAGACCTATCCCAAGGTAAAGGCTGCTGCCGATGTCGAGATCAAGGGCCTCATCGTGTCCCTCAACCGCATGGAAGTCGGCAAGGGTGGCGTGACCACCGCGCAGAAGGAGATCGAGGCCAAGTACGGTTTCCCCGTCGCGAGCATCGTCTCCATGGCCGAGGTCGTCGAGACCCTCTACAACCACGAGATTGACGGTAAGGTCGTCATCGACGACGAGCTCAAGGCCGCCATCGACGCTTACTACGAGCAGTACGGAGCCCGAGAGTAGTTACGGCGTTTTACCAAACGCCGTAACCGGCCGACGCTGCGCGCCGCCCAGGGCGACAATTTGTCATTCAAAAGGCGAGGCATGACCAGAAGGTCAATGCCTCGCCTTTTTCATGCCAACTTGTTCGCTCTGGACGTCGCTCGCTCATATGACCCAATCCGCTGTCAAGAGCCACAATGGCCCCGCCGACCG
>CATZIG010000024.1 GCA_958419975.1 uncultured Collinsella sp. | reverse complement strand
CACGGCATCGAGCCCGATAAACGACGTGCCGGCGTCGCCCTTGCGGCATTCCTCGCGCGCGAGCAGGGCGATACCGATAGCGCCCATCAGCCCCGGGTGGGGCGCACGCGTGACGGGTTTGCCCAGATACTGCTCGAATGCGCGCAGCACCGCGTCGTTTCGGAACGTGCCGCCCTGGACGACGACTTTGTCGCCCAGACGGTTGAGATTTGAAACGCGAATGACCTTGGTGAACACGTTCTCGATAATCGAACGGCAGAGACCGGCCATGATGTCGCCCGGACCCTTACCGCGCCGCTGCTCGGAAACGACGCTGCTGTTCATGAACACCGTGCAGCGGCTGCCGAGAACGGCGGGGGCTTTGGACGAAAATGCCTCGGTCGCGATATCCTCAACGGCTATTCCGAGGTTTTTGGCAAAACCCTCGAGGAACGAGCCGCAGCCCGCAGAGCACGCCTCGTTGACGACGATATCGGTCAGCACGCCGTGGTTGAGCCAGATGGCCTTCATATCCTGTCCGCCGATGTCGAGCACGAAGGTCGCATCGGGAACGCATGCGCACGCGGCGCGGGCGTGCGCGACCGTCTCGACCGTATGGTAGTCGGCGTGGAACGCGCGCGCGAAAAGCTCCTCGCCGTATCCCGTGGTGCCCACGGCATCGATCGCAAGCGTGACTCCCGCTGTCTCCCAGCGGTTCTTCAAGCTGACAAGACCCTGTTGGGCGACGTCGAGCGGTCTGCCGTTATTAGACGCGTAGAACGAATCGACAAGCTCACCCGCCTCATCGACCAGGGCGAACTTGGTCGTCGTGCTCCCCGAATCGATACCGAGCGCCACACGCACCGTCTCTCCGGGCGCATACGCATCCGGACCCTTTGCCGGCGTCTCTTTGCCATGGCGTGCCGTAAAATCCGCCTGCTCGGCAGGTGTGGCAAAAAAGGGCTGGGCAAGACGTCCCTCCCCGCTTGCGGGCGCGACCGTCTCGAGCTTATCCAGCCGGACAAAAGCGTCGGGAAGGTCGATCGGTTGGGACGATGCGAACATGTCGGTCAGCGACAGGGCGGCACCGCGCGCGACCATGATCTGCGGATCGCGCGGGACGATAACCTGATCGTCCGATAGATTCAGTTGCTCCCGGAACACGCGGACCAGTGTGGGGTTGTAGGCGAGCGTACCGCCCTCGAAGATTACCGGCGGCTCGATGTCGATACCCTGGGCCAGACCGCCGATCGTTTGGCGGGCGACCGCGTGAAGCGCCGAAAGCGCCAGGTCGGTGGCAGGAATGCCCTCGTTGAGCAGCGGCTGGATATCGGTCTTTGCGTACACGCCGCAGCGGCCCGAGACCTCGTGGACGGTCGTTCCCCGGCTTGCGAGCTGCTCGAACTCGCCCGATTCGGTGCCGACCCCCATGAGCTTTGCCATCTCGTCGATAAATGCACCGGTACCGCCTGCGCACGAGCCGTTCATGCGCATGTCGGCAACCTCGATGTCTCCCTTATCGTTGGTGCGGAAGAAGATCATCTTGGCGTCTTGGCCGCCCAGCTCGATGGCGCAGCGCGTCTGCGGATAGAACCTGCTGATCGCGAGCGCGTTGGCGACCACCTCCTGAACGTACGAGGCGCCCAGCGCGGTCGCGATATCGCGCGCACCCGAGCCGGTCACCGCAACGCGCAGCGACTCATGGAGAAAGCGCTCGGCGAGCTCGCCGAGCATGGCGCGCACGCTCGCTGTCTGACACGCCCCGTGGCGGCGATATCCCCACCACGCCTCGGTCATATCCTCGTGCATCGCGTAAACTTTGGTCGTCGTCGACCCTACGTCCAGTCCTACTAGCAACGCCATAATGCTCCGTCTCTCGCATTTTTCCCGCTAGAGATATACCACTCTACGTAATACAACAGACTGTTGTATTTAAACTCCGTATAAAAAGCGGCTGCCGAAACGCTTCAGCAGCCGCCGAATGCACCAACAGATTGTTCTGCGCGCTAGCACGTCGGGCAACGGAGCAGCACGGGCCCTCCGGTCATGCGCACCGCTCACGCCCGCGATGTCGCCGAAAGAGCTATCCACGCTTAGGGCTCCAACCAAGCAAGTCGCCCGCGCTCAGCAGATCCCTAAGCGAGCTACTCGCACTCAGGAGCCATAGCCTGCTCCAAGAGCTCGGCATGCTCCTCCTCGAAAACCGTCCCCACAGGGAAGGCGCGACGGAAGACGAAGCGGGAAATCGGACCGGCTACCAAAAGGTTCCACGGCAGCGCCATCACAAAATTATGCGGGATGTTGATCATCCAGATCGCGGGCACGGAATACAGGTTCGCAAGGATGCCGCCGGGCATGTGCGTCAGACCCTCACAGGCACCGTACAGCGACATGATGATGACCATGGGAACGACCATGCAGGAGCTGACGGCGAGCGTCATGGCAAGCGGCGAGCTCTTGCCCGGAGTAACCAGGAACTTGAAGGCGAAGCCTTTGGCCAGCGGGCTGGCGATAAACCAGTCGCAGCACATGGCAAAGACGTAGGCAACGGGGAAGCCAAGCCATGCAGCGGCAACAACCTCGCCGTTGATGGCCCCATGCTGCAGGGCAACGTTGTAGATGCTCATCCAGAGCACCATGCAAAAGCACATGATAAAGGTGAACAGCAGGCTCTCTCGTTTGTTGATAGGCATAAAGGGCGAAATCCTTTCTGTGTTACGCCGCAACACCACGCAACAAAAATGGGCGGGCAAGATGGAGTAACTGGGACTTCATCTCGCCCGCCCGTGGTACGTGCGTCTGCGACTACTTATGTGGTGGAACTACCCTAACACGAACGGCACGCGCTTCGTAAGCGTTGAGTTTGTGGAGATGCGAGGCGCACTTGATCCGTTGGGACGTCCCCAACGACTAATTAGCTGGTGTGGCGCCAGCGAGGGTCAGTGAGCGTACGTGCCACGCCCAAGCCAACGGGCAAAAACGCCACGATGAGCACCGCGCGCACAAACCAGCCGAGCATATTGACCGTGTCGAAGGTGCACATGTAATACATCGAACGATACAGGTACAAGCCCGGCACCATAATGACAATCGATGGCACCGTGAGGGCGATACGTGGGTAGGTGAGCTTGATTTCTGCCAGGCTTGCCAGCAGGCCCGATACGAGCGCCCCGATAAATGCAGCCGCCTCGGGAGGCATGCCTACGCTCAGGCCCAGGAAGGGAAGCATCGTCGGCGCATCGACGAGCGTAAGGCGCAAGGTATTGGACACGGCGCCGATCAGACCGGCCGCCGCGGCCATCTTTACCGGGCTGTTGAACATAACCGAGAAGCCAAATACACCGATAAAGCTCATCAGTATGCGCAAGAGCGTAAGAGCCAACGGCGAGAGGCCGAGCGGGGCGAAGTCATCCGGCGCCAGCCCCACACATTCGGCAACCATCCAACCTACGAGGGTCGCCATCACAATAATTGACACAGCATACGAAAGACGCTCGATGCCGCTTCGCATATCGAGCTTTGCGATGTCGAGGCCTGCCGTAATAAGGGGAAAGCCGGGGATCACAAAGAGCATGGCACCAATATAGCCTTCTTGGTGCGACATTGCCCCCGGAATGACCTGGCCAAGGCCGAGCAACGCCAGCAAATACGAGATGCAGGCCAGCGCGACACCAAACGTCAACGCGCTAAACTGGCCGAGGCCCTGCTTGAGGATATGAGAGCGGGCAAAGTTGCCGACGCCCGCGCCCACGAACGCACATGCCATCTCAATGGGACCCCCACCAAGTAAAAAGACAAAGGCGCCACAGGCGCAGGCCGCCGCAAGGCCCTGTTGCCAAGGCGCGTAATCAGGTTTTGAGCTCTCTACGGTCTTGAGCATCTCGTGATACTCATGCACCGTGAAGCGACGACCATAGGTCTCGATTTCCTTTAGGAAGCTCTCCATCATCCAAATGCGATGGGTATTGACGCCCGTTGTGGGCAGGCTGACAACCTCGTTAAAGCAGTGGCCGCCTTCGATGCAGGTGCACTCAAACGACAGGAGACTTAAGTCAACGTGGACGGTGACACCAAGTACGGCGGCGACACGATTCATGGTATCGCGTACACGCCAGGCACCCGTTCCGCTCGCGAGCATAAGCATACCGGTGCGGCAGATGATGGATGATTTGTCGGTAAGTGGCGCATCGACGGCAAGCTCATCGCCCGCGGTCACGATCTGGCGCCAGTCAGTTTTCATATGGAGCGCGCCGGCACGGACACCATGGTGCATGGGGGCTCTCGAAAGCAGCGAGTCAAGGCGCGTAGGCTGTGGGGGCTCCGCTGATTCGCCCTCAACCTCATCAGCCTCTTCATCGACTAGATCAAATGAGTCAAGCGGCGCTGGCTCGCGACGGTCGATCAGCTCCTCGTCCTCATCATCAAAGTAATTGAACTGATCGAGCATGTCCTCTTCAATCGCGCGCTCGCTCGCATCGTCCATCCCGGTGCTCCCTTCCTATCGACTAACCCCCATCCTAGGCAGCGACGGCTAAAGGAAACATAAAAGAGACGGCTGTCATGCGAGCCACGTGCGCAATAGCCGTTGAGTAGTCATTGGGGACGCTCTTGAATGACTAGTCGTTTAAGAGCGTCCCCAATGACTACATCGATGTTTTGGCAACGCCAGCGAGCGGGTCGCATTTGTGACAAGGTGACGTGAAACGAAAGGGCGCTGACCTTCTGGTCGCGCCCTTGAAGTTGAACGTCAGATTGTCCAAATGCGGCCCGCGCAGCGTCGAGCCGTTACGCGGTTCGTAGAACCGCGTAACTCGTTAGCACATCTTTGCGCCAGCGGGGATAGAAGCGTCGAGCTGGATCAGGTTGAGGCGCTCCTCGCCCTCCTCCTCGTGGATAGCACTGATGAGCATGCCGCAGCTGGGGATGCCCATCATCTTGCGCGGAGGCAGATTGGTGATTGCAAGCAGGGTCTTGCCGACCAGGTCCTCGGGCTCATAGTATTCATGGATGCCGGAGAGGATGGTGCGGTCGGTACCGGTACCGTCGTCGAGCGTAAAGTTCAGCAGCTTCTTGGACTTCTTGACGGCCTCGCATGCCTTGACCTTCACAGCGCGGAAATCGCTCTTGGAGAAGGTATCAAAGTCGACGAACTCCTCGAACAGCGGCTCAACGGCGATCTTGGAGTAATCGAGCGTGGGCTTAAGCGACGTAACGAACGGGCTCGCGGCGCTGCCGGCCTCTGCAGCCTTGGCGGCAGCGGCACCGGACTGGAAACCCTTCTCGGGCTTCATGTGCGGGAACAGCAGGACTTCGCGGATAGAAGCCTGGTTGGTGAGCAGCATGACCACGCGGTCGATACCAATGCCAATGCCGCCCGCGGGAGGCATACCGTACTCGAGGGCGCGCACGTAGTCCTCGTCATACTCCATGGCCTCATCGTCGCCGCCGGCCTTCTCGGCCATCTGGGCAGCAAAGCGCTCGGCCTGATCGACCGGGTCGTTGAGCTCGGAGAATGCGTTGGCGTACTCGTGGCCGGCGATGACCAGCTCAAAGCGGTGGGTCAGACGCGGGTCGTCCTCAAAACGCTTGGCGAGCGGACTGACCTCGATGGGGTAATCGCACACGAAGGTCGGGTTGACGATGGTGTCCTCGCCCAGCTCATCGTAAATCTCGGCGATGATCTTGCCAGCAGTCCACTCGGGCTTGATCTCCAGACCCTTCTCGCGCGCGGCGGCAGCAAGCTCCTCGGCGGGCGTGTCGATGGTGACCTTCTTGCCGAGCACGTCAGAGACAATATCAGTCATGGGACGGCTTGCCCACTCACCGGACAGGTCGATAGTCTGGCCCTGGTACTCGATGACCTCGGGGTTGCCGATGGCCTTGTTGGCAGCCTTGATGACGCCCTGGGCGAGCGCCTTCATGCCCTCGAGATCGGAGAAGGCACGGTAGGCCTCCATCGTGGTGAACTCGGGGTTGTGGGTGAGGTCCATACCCTCGTTACGGAAGATGCGGCCAATCTCGAAGACGCGCTCAAAACCGCCGACGATGCAGCGCTTGAGGTGCAGCTCGGTAGCGATGCGCAGGTAGCATTCCTGATCGAGAGCGTTGAAGTGCGTGATGAACGGCTTGGCCGTAGCGCCACCCTGGATGGTCTGCAGGATGGGGGTCTCGACCTCCATGTAGCCGTCGGACTCCATAAAGCGACGGAAGGTGGAGAGGATCTGCGAGCGCTTGCGGAAGGTCTCGCGAACATCGTCGTTAGCAATGAGGTCGACGTAACGCTGACGATAACGGGTCTCCTTGTCGGAGAGACCGTGGAACTTCTCGGGCAGCGGGCGAACGGCCTTGGAGAGCAGGGTCGCGCTCTTAGGGGCGACGGAAAGCTGGCCGCGCTTGGTGCGCACGACCACGCCGGTCACGCCCAGGATATCGCCAAGGTCGAGGGCCTTAAGCGTGCTCCAAGCCGCCTCGTCCATGTCGTTAATACGGCAGAACAGCTGAATCTCGCCAGTCGCGTCGCGGACGACGATGAACATGATCTTGCCCTGACCACGCTTGGCAACCACGCGGCCGCCGATCTTTACGACGTCCTCGGTGTCTTCGCCATCGGCAAGCTCGGCATACTTAGCCTCGATGTCGGCAACGTAGTCCTCGATCTCGGAGTGCTCGGGGTACGGATTCTGGCCCGCCTCGAACAGGGAGGCGCGCTTGGCCAGGCGGGTGGCGCGTTCATCGTTGAGCGTCGATGCCTGATCGGCGGCGTTCTGGTTCTCTGCCATAAGTTAGCTCCTCAAACTAAAACGCTCCCCAGGATTCGGTCCCAGGGAGCGAAAACATACCTTTACGCGGGACCGTGGTCTAGCGTGCAATCTTGGCGATGGTGTAGACGCGGGTCTTGCCAGAAGGCGTAACGACCTCGACGGAGTCACCCTCGCCGTGACCGATGATGGCGTGGCCGACCGGAGACTCGTTGGAGATCTTGTGCTCGAGCGAGTTGGTCTCGGTGGTACCGACGAGCGTGACTTCCATGACCTCGCCGTTGGGATCAATCAACGAAACGGTGGAACCGATGGAGACGGTCAGATCACCCGTGGTGGCAGCAACCTGGGCGTTGGCGAGAATAGCCTGAATCTCGGCGATACGAGCGGCGTTCTGGGCCTGCTTGTCCTTGGCGGCATCGTACTCGGAGTTCTCCGAAAGGTCGCCGAACGCACGGGCTTCCTTAATGTCCTCGACGATCTCCTTGGCGTAATCGCCCTCACGCCAAGCGAGCTCCTCGACGAGCTTCTGGCGGCCCTCAGCGGTCAGTACGATCTGGCTTGCGTCCATACGGATATCTCCCCAACTATGATGTAACGATCAACTGTCAACAAAACGAAAAAGACCGGCTAGCCTGCGGGCAAGCCGGTCAGGTGCTCACCCCAAAGGGATGGGACTACTCTGCGTCCGCGTCGCCGTCCTCTGCCTTCTTTTTCTTGGCAGCAGCGAGCTTAGCCTCGAGGTCAGCGATCTCCTTGTCCTCCTCGGACTCCTCGACCACAACGTCCTCGGCCTGCTTGGACTCGCCCTTGTCGCCTTCCATGCCCTCACGGATGTTCTTGACGGTAGAGCCAAGCGACTTGCCGAGCTTCGGCAGGTTCTTAGGCCCAAAAATCAACAGGGCGACAATAAGGATAACTACCCACTCAAAGCCTTTAGGGAACATGTACTTTCCTCCCGGAATCAATGCAAACAAGCTCGATGGATTATACCGCAGCGGGCCTGCATGCAGCTTGGAATCACAACAAGAGCAACAATAGCTAAAAAAAGGGACCGCAAGAAGCGGTCCCTCCTCATGCTCTGGTCGGGTTGACTGGATTTGAACCAGCGACCCCTGCGTCCCGAACGCAGTGCTCTACCAAACTGAGCCACAACCCGTTAGCTCGACTATAGTAACAAAGATTTCCGCCATGTGCTAGAGAAATTTTTACTTCTTTGGCACTTCGACGCGAACCGTGTTGGGAATGAGCTCCGTCGCGCAGGACCACCAGCCGTTTTGCTGGGCAGCGTCGGCAAGCCTTTCGGCCATGTCGGCGGTGTCGCAAATGGCAAACGAGCAGGCACCCGATCCGCACACATCTACAGCAACGGTGCCGTCCTGTTTACGCAGCCAATCGAGAACCGTTTGAATCTGCGGCTCCATCTGTGCGGAAATGACGCCCAAATTGTTGTGGATGAGCGCGTATGCCGTCTCGGCATCCCCAGCACGCAGGGCCGAAGCGATCGCGCCGGGCTTGTCTGCCGGTACCGGGTTCTCATCAAAACGTCGATAGGCTTCAATTGTTGAAACGCTCGCCTCGCGCGGCTTGACCAACACAACGGGCGTTGCGGGCAGCGCGGGGTACTCGGTTGCCAGCACATCTCCCCCGCCCACATAGAATGCGGGGCTCGCATGCAAAAAGAACGGCACATCAGCGCCAATACCGCGCGCGATGTCATCCAGCGCAGGATCGCTGCGGTCGACGCCCCAGAGCTCCGCTAAGGCGACAATGACCGCCGCGGCGTCCGTCGACGGACCGCCCAGACCAGCACACAGCGGAATGTGCTTCTCGATCGTCGCGCAGATATTGGCCTCGCGCCCATAATGCTCGGCCATAGCGAGCGCGGCACGATACGCCGTATTCTTTTGCATGGGAAAGTCGGATGCCGGAACCGTCTGGACGGTCAGCTCCTGCGCCGGAGCGACCGTCACGATATCGGCAAGACCGACGGCTGCCATCAGGGAATCGACCTTGTGGTAGCCACGGTCGTCACGCTCGGTATGAACCCCCAGGTAGAGGTTTATCTTTGCCGGCGCAGAAAGGGTCAGGGACCAATCGGTCACCGTTAGTGCTCCTCGAGCTGATTGCCGAGCGGGGTAAAGATGTGCTCGCCGCTCTCGGGATCGAACAGCTCGACCTGGCCGGTAAGGACATCGATATACTGGTAGGACTGGCGCGACTTGCGGCCACGGCGCTCGTCAACCTCGACGATAAAGACGGCGGGGTGAACACTTTTGATGGTGCCCATGCGCTCGACAACGCGGGTGCGGCCCATGTTGGCCTTCACCTTGACGCGATCGCCCACCATGTCGGTCAGCTTCTCGTGGATGTCGTCGACGTGATTGACTTCCATCTCTTCCATGAACAGGGCCTCCAGAAGGTGCAATTCAAAAAGGGGATAATACCCCTAAGATAGACAAAACTCTAATACTATAGCACCCTGCTGCCGCCGTACGCAAGTAGCTAAAAAAGCCCCGTCCCAAATTGACTACTTACAGATTGTCTGTGTCAAGAACGATGGTGAAGGGGCCGTCGTTGACGAGGCTGACCTTCATGTCGGCGCCGAAGATGCCGTGCGCCACATGCTCGACGTCTTCGCGCACCAGCGTCAGGAAGTACTCATAGAGCTCGTTGGCCACATCGGGCGCGCCGGCATCCGTAAAGGACGGACGGCGACCATGACGGCAATCGGCAAACAGCGTGAACTGCGACACCACGAGCACCTCACCGTCGACATCGGCAAGCGCCAGATTGGTCTTGCCGTTCTCGTCCTCGTTAATGCGCAGGCCGCGGAGCTTGCCCCACAGTTTATCGGCCTCGGCGCGTGTATCGCCATGGCCCACGCCCAGCAGTACCAGGTAACCGCGGCCAATCTTTCCCACACACTCGCCGTCGACCGTCACACCGGCATTGAGCACGCGCTGCACTACCGCACGCACGGCCTACTCCTCGCCCGTCAGCTTGGCAGACAGGTGCTCGAGTGCATGGAAGCGATGGCTAATGGCGTTCTTCTCGTCCGCCGTGAGCTCGGCCATCGTCTTGCCCGGCGTGTCGACCGGCAGGAACAGCGGATCATAGCCAAAGCCATGGTCACCGCGGCCCTCATGCGCGATCACGCCTTCGCAGGCGCCCTCGCCATAAGTGACCAGGCCGTCCGTGTCGATAAGCGCGACGACGCTCATAAAGCGCGCAGTGCGGTCCTCGTCGGCCACGCCTTCCAGATTCACGAGGAGCTTGGCGTTGTTGGCGGCATCGTCACCGTGCACGCCCGCGTAGCGCGCGCTATACACACCCGGCTCGCCACCCAAGGCATCGACAACCAGGCCCGAATCGTCGGCGATGGCCATAAGCCCCGTCTCCTCTACCGCGGCCTGCGCCTTGATGATGGCGTTCTCCAAAAACGTCGTGCCGTTTTCCTCAGGGTCCTCAAAATCACCCAGCTGGCCGAGCGCCACAAAGCGAACCTCGGGCATAACCTTGCCCAAAATGGCCTCAATCTCGGTGAGCTTATGGGCGTTGCCCGTTGCCACGACGATGGTCGCCGCCGGGTCGAGGGTGTCGATGTCGATCTTCTCAAGTGCCATGACTGGCCTCCTTGTCTCTATAGCAATGCCGAGTTGAGCATGATGAGGACCTCAGCCCTCCCTCTCAATCAACGGCAGCCTTATGCTTTGGCGTTTCCGCAGATAAAACCTTCCAAAATAAACCTGTCCCTTTTTGGTAGGTTAGGCGAGGGCTTGGCGCTGGAGTTCGATGAGCTCGGCGATGCCCTTGTCGCCCAGGTCGAGCAAGGCGTTGAGACGCTTGCGGTCGAAGGGCGCCTGCTCGCCGGTGCCTTGGAGCTCGATCATCTCGCCGGTGTCGGTAGCGACGAGATTCATGTCGACCTCGGCGTGGCTGTCCTCGGAATAATCGAGGTCGAGCATGGTGTTGCCGTCGACAACGCCCATAGAGATGGCAGCAACCTGGCCCGTGAGCGGAATGCGCTCGATCTTGCCGGCCTCGACCCACATGGCAAGGGCGTCGTGCAGCGCCACCCAGGCACCGGTAATGCTCGCTGTACGCGTGCCGCCATCCGCCTGGATCACATCGCAGTCGACGGTGACGGTGTACTCGCCGAGCGCCTTCATGTTGACGACGGTACGCAGGCTGCGACCGATGAGGCGCTCGATCTCCATGGAGCGGCCCTTACGCTTGGCGTACTCGCGCTTGCAACGCTTACCGGTCGATGCCGGCAGCATGGCATACTCTGCGGTTACCCAACCGGCCTTGGCGCCCTTGCGCCAGCCCGGCACGCCTTCCTCGATGGTGGCGGCACACAACACACGCGTGTCACCAAACTCAGCCAGGCACGAGCCGTGGGCATGTTTCATAACACCACGGGTGAGCTTGACGGGGCGCAGCTCATTGGCGGCGCGGCCGTTGGCGCGGTTGACCTGCATGTACTCCATAGAAATATCCTTTCGGCAAAAGAAGCGGGCAAGTCTTTGGACGGTAACCCTACATCTATTTCAGTTCGTCGATATCGACATGCTCGATGCTTTTGAGCGGCTGGCCAAAGATAAAGCTACCCGCCACCGCAAACTCGGCAATGTTGTCAGACGTGGTGGCAAAGCGATGCTGCGGCTCGGCAGCGTCGCCCGCCAGCTGCTCGCGACGCGTGAGGATATCGGTCAGCTCGCGCGTAGTCTCCTCGGCGGAACTCACCACGCGCACCCCGGACCCCAGCGCATGGCGAATAGGCCCCACGAGCAGCGGAAAGTGCGTGCAACCGAGCACCACGGTATCGATTCCGCGATCGCGCAGTGGCTCGACTGTGGCGTTGACCAGCGCGCGAACGGCTGGTGTATCGAAGATGTCCTCGTTCTCGAGCCATTGCTCCTGCAGATGCGCACCCGAGGCGAGCTCGTGCTCGACGACCTCGACAAAACTTGAAGCCGGGCATCCATACACGTCCACACCGGCGTCCAAATCCTGAATGGCACGCGTGTAAGCACCCGAGCGAATGGTGAGGTTGGTGGCGAGCACGCCCACGCGGCGTGTGCGAGTGCTGTTGATTGCCGCACGGGCACCCGGCGCGATCACACCGATCACGGGAACGTCGAGCACCTGCTGAGCCAAGCGCAAAGCCGCTGCAGTCGCCGTGTTGCAGGCGATGACCATGATTTTGACGTCGTGCTTCGACAGCCAGCGGCCCGCCTGCAGTGCAAACGAGCGCACCTCGTCCTCGGTGCGGGTGCCATAAGGGCAGCGTTTGGTGTCGCCGAAGTAGTAGACGGACTCGTGCGGCAGCGCCGTCGCGATGGCGCGTGCAACCGTCAGGCCGCCCAGACCCGAGTCGAATACGCCAATGGGGCGCGTGTCGCCAGCCAGATTCTCGATATCGGACATTACCTCACCAGATTCTCTCTCGAAAAGATATGGCTCAGAACGATAGGGCCGCGCTACGAACGAGCCGCGACGAGCAGCTCTGCCGTTGCCGCCCAGCCGTCGACAATCTTGCCACGCGTGACGTAAGCGTTATCGCAAGCGTCCAGGAACTCGGACGCGCCGGCGCTGGTCAGGCCGTTCTCGACCAAACAGAACGTGCCCACGTGGTCGGCCATGTAGAAATCGGACTCGGAGTCGCCGAGCGCCAGCGTCTCCTCGCGCTCGATCCCCAGGTGCTCGCAGAAGCGCGCAATGGCAACGCCCTTGTTGAGACCCGCCGGATTGATGTTGAAGGCGCGGCCATCCTCGACACGATTAAGCTCGAGCGTCGTCGGCTTGGACAGGTGGGTCAAATGGCCGTTGCAAGCCCAAACCAAACCGCAACCGGCCTCGTCCAAGATGGCCTGAACCTCATCATCAGGCACATCACCGCGCATGCCGACAGTGACCTCGCGGTACTTGTAACCGGTCGACATGTCATTGTGGTACTCGATCTTATGCGGCCAGCGGGCAAGGATCTTCTCGCACACGCCGGTCTGCTCGATTACCTGGTGCGGCGTGAGACCGCAGACGGGATCGTAAGGCATGTCGCCGGTCAGGTACTCCCAATCGTTGGCCTTGAGGTCGTACATGACCAGGCCACCCATCTCGCCGATGTAGGAGTTGAGGCCGAGCACGCGCGCGTCCTCGTGGATCATAGTGCGGTTGCGACCCGAGGTGGGAACCACCTGGATGCCGGCACGAGCGAGCGCCACGACGGCCTCGACGAGCTTGGTCGAGGGATTTCCGTCGTTGTCGCGCAGCACGCACGAGCCGGGTGCGAGCATCGTGGCATCCAGGTCGGTAAAGACGTACTTGACCTTGGCCAAGCGCTCGCGCATCTCGCCCGAAAGCTCGGCAACAGTCGGCAGGGTGTTGTGGGACATGGTTACTCCGTTTACATAGAAGGGTTTGGACTTGGACGGCATGTTTTGATTGAGGGAACACGCTTATGGCGACAGCGCACTCAGAGCGCCGCCGCCATCATGGTTCATTAGTCAAACTGGGTAACATCGATCAGGCGATTGGCCAGCGAAAGGTCGCTCTCGATGGGCACGAACTCGTCGCCCACGTGCATGAGTTCCTCGTCACCCTTTGCCAGCAGCAAGACAATGGTGGGAGCATCGGGGTTGATGTACTCCTCGCGCGCCGCCTTGAACGCCGCATGCACAGCGGCTTCGCGATCGAGGATGATCTTGTTCGGCGTATCGTCGGGAACATGCTCGGCAAGCTCGCGACAGACCTTCATCGGGTCCTCGTGAGCCGGGTCCTCATTGGCAAAGATCATCAGGTCGGAATATGGTGCGGCCTCGCGCGGAAGCTGCTCGCGGCGCTCCTGCGCCTTGCCGCCGGCAGCGCCAAACAGCGCAATGACGGGGCTGGCGGGAAACGCGCGCTTCACCGACGAGAAAAGCGAACGGAACGAAAGCTGGTTGTGCGCATAGTCGACGACGCAGATCACGCGGCCGTCCTTCGACTCCACGACCTCCATACGGCCCGGCACACGCAGTTTGGAGAGGCCCTTCTTGATAGCATCGATACCGATGCCGATCTCGCGCGCAGCGGCGATAGCGACCAGCGCGTTCTCCACGTTAAAGTCTCCCGCGATACCCAACAGGACCTTCTCCCCCGCCTCGGACTCGTCGGCACACAGGCCATGCAAGTTGAACTCGATGCTAAAGCCGACCATGCGTACGTCGCTCGCCCACAGGCTTGCCTCGGGATGCTCGACGCCAACGGTCACCAAGCGCTCGGCCGTCGACGCTGCCTCCAGCACACGGTCGACCTCTTCGGTGCCCAGATTCACCACGGCGGTCTTTGCCTGGTCAAAGATCCTGAGTTTGCTCTCAAAATAATCCTCAAACGTGGGGTGTTCGATCGGCGAGATGTGGTCGCGGCCGATGTTGAGGAAGCACGCCACGTCAAACGGCAGATTCTCGACGCGTTGGTACTTGAGCGCCTGGCTCGAGACCTCCATGACCATGGACTGGCGACCGGACGTGCGACAGTTGGCGATATGGCGCCAGACCTCGGGAGCCTCGGGCGTGGTGTTGGTGCTCTCGTAGCACTCGATACCATCGTCGGTACTCACCGAGCCGATCATGCCGCAGGACTCGCCCGCCGCCTTGATGATGGACTGGAGCATAAAAGCGGCCGTGGTCTTTCCCTTGGTGCCGGTGATGCCCACGATCTTGACGTCGCGGTCGGGACGGTCGTAGACCTCCGGCGGCAACAAGGCCATGGCCGTGCGAACGCTGTCCACGACCAGCATCGCAGCACCGCTCTCCTGCGCCAGCGGCTCCAGAGACTCGACCAGCGACTCCTCGCACACAAATGCGACGGCACCCGCATCGAGCGCCATGCGCAAAAACGCGGGCTTAAAGGCAGCACCTTTGCAGAAGAACACGTCACCTGCCGAGACCGCGCGCGAATCAAACGAGCAGCCGGTCACGGCACGCTCGTCAACCTGCTCCGATGCGCGCAGCTCGCCGCACACATCGAGAAGCTTGGCAAGCGCATCGACCGTGGTCACGATCGCGGAATCCGAATGGTGCATCTTTCACCTTTCTCAGCCATTTGGCAGGGACGGTTTTTATAGTAACTGAAACGCACCCACGCAAAAACGGCTCCCGGAGGAGCCGTTACGCGCAGGCGTTCGTAAGCCGAGGCTAGGCAGCCTGAACAGCGGGCTGGTCCTCGTCGATAAAGAAGCGCTTGTACCACACCAGGAACACGAGCGGCGTATAGATCTTGCGCTGGAAATCGCCCTTGCCCGCAAAGTGCAGATCGAGCAGGTGCATGAGCTCGTCGGTATCGAAGAACTCGCTTGCCCACGGCGCGGTGAAGTACTCCTTGACATAGTCGTACCACTTTTGCTCGCGCAGCCAGTAGACAATCGGCACCGGGAAGCCCACCTTGGGACGGGTGGCCCACTCATCGGGCAGCGACTTGTTGGCAGCGTGGCGGAGTACCTGTTTGTTGCCGTTCTCGTTGATGCGGTAACGGTCGGGAATGTGTTCGGCGAACTCCATGACTTTGCGGTCCAGGAAGGGCACGCGCAGCTCCAGCGAGTGCGCCATGCACATCTTGTCGGCCTTGAGCAGAATGTCGCCCGGGAGCCACATGTTCATGTCCAGGTACTGCTTCTTGACCAGCTCGGGCTGACCCTTCACGCGCGCATAGATGGGAGCGGCAAGCTCGAAGGCGCCATCGCCGGTGTTGTACTCGGGCTTGAGCACGCCGTCGACCTCGCGCTCCGGCCATACCAGAGCCTGTCCCAGGAACGACTTCTCAGGGATCTCGGCACCCTTGACCAGGAAGTTATGTCCCTTGAAGTACGGCATATGCAGCGCCAGGTTACCGAGCGCGCGACGGATGGGCAGCGGCACCATCTTTTTGTACTTGCGGACCGGGACCGTGTCCTCGTAGTAGGCGTAGCCGCCAAAGAGCTCGTCGGCACCTTCGCCCGAAAGCACGACGGTGACGTCCTTGCGGGCCATCTCGGCCAAGAACCACAGCGGCACGGAAGACAGGTTGGACTGCGGCTCGTCCATGTGATACTGGATGTCCTCGAGCGCACCGAAGAACTCGTCGGCGGTGATCATCTTGCGAACGTTCTCGACGCCGAGCTTATCGGAAAGCTCCTTGGCGTAGTTGGTCTCGTTGAAATTCTTGTAGTCAAAGCCCACCGAGAAGGTCTTGTCGGGCATAAGGCAAGCGGCGATGTAGCTGGAGTCGAC
>CATZIG010000023.1 GCA_958419975.1 uncultured Collinsella sp. | reverse complement strand
GCATCGACTGTGCCGGTGTCCAAGCCCAACAGCGCCGCCCAGGTTGCTGCCGCCGGCGCCGCCGAGACCCCTGCGGTTGAGGATGCCGGCGAGCTCCAGCGCAAATGGGCCGAGGTCGTCGAGCGCGTCAAGGCGCGCCAGGCCTCCTACGCAGGGCTTTTGCTCAATGCCCGCGCCACGGCCGACGACGGCTCCAAGCTCACGGTTTCGTTCCCCGCGGGTTCGACCTTTGCCATCAAGATGCTCGGTCGCGCCGACACGCAGTCGGTAGTCCTGCCGACAGTCAGCGCGGTCTTCGGTCGTCGTACCGTCGACTATGTCTTGGATGGGGGTGGCACGCCGGCTCCTCAACATGAGGAGCATTCTCCATCTGCACGGGCTGCGGCATCTGCGGACCCGCAACCCGTGTCCTCGGCGGTCCGTGTATCCTCGAGCACTAGCGCGACGCAGCCGAAAGCGGCACCGGTGGCGGCACCGACCCCGTCGGCGCCTGAGCCCGCTGCGCCCAAACCGGTTGCTTCGGTCCCCGCGCCCAAGCCCGTTGCCGCGCCTGTGCCCAAGCCATCCGACCTGGCCAAGACCCCCTGGCTGCGCTCCGACAACCCCGCCGGCGCCCCCGCTACGGGTCAGCTCCCGACCGAGCCCGCGCCCCGAGCGCCCGAGCGCGCGTCCGCTCCCAAGACTCAGCCGTCTGCGCAGGCTGCGTCGTGGGAATCCGAGCAGGTGCCCTACGACGACGCCATGGTCGGCGGCTTCGCTGGCGATGCGAGCGGGGACGATCTGCCTCCGTTCGACGTGCCGGGTGCGACGCCCGCGCCCAAGTCCGCTGTAGCTGCCCCCAAAGAGGAGGACGCTCCTGCAGCTCCCTGGGAGTCCAACCCCGGCGCCGGCAGCCCCTTCGGCCACCAGGGCGCAGCCCCGAGCATCCCGCAGACCGAGGACGAGGCCAAAGACCTCATCCGCAGTGTCTTCGGTCAGGCCACCATCTTCAAACCGGTGGAGTAGCCGTACGGGTGGGTATACTGCTCAAGAAGAGAACCCCTTGCCCGGGCGCATTTGTATTTCGGACATGTGTAGTGTGGTGCCGCGTATATCGCATTCGAGCAAACAGGTGCGCGACGGCCGGCCTAGGATGTTGAGGTCGATACGATACGTCGCATGGCTGTCTGTGTGCTCGACTTGCTCGGCGTCGACGGTTGCTCCGATTGTCGAATAGTCGCCTAGCTCGGCATCGACAATCTTGGAGTTATTAATCTCGACCTTGAGCTCTTGGTAGAGGGACGGGCTGTTGTAGTAAACGGTTCGGGTTCCGTCGACGCACTCGTCGGTCGCCTCCCATTTGACAACGGGCTTATCCGAGCTGGCTACCAGCAGTTCTGCTCCAAAGGCTATAGCATGGGTGATGACAACCAGCAATGCCCAGCCGACAAAGAGATAGAGAACCACGTATGCAACGGGGTGTTTTGAGCGGATGTTTTGGAGCGCGTCGGGGGCATTCATGGGGCACCTCCAAATTGCTATCTAAGGCAATCAAATTATACCCCGCCGTCATGCGTGCCGCCTCGAGTAGTGGCTCGGCATTTAGCCATTTAGTGGTACGCATTAAATGTCGGATTTCGGCTCTACAAGATTTAGCTTTCAATATTATGCAGATGCGAATTATTCGACCTTGCATAATCTTTAGGCGCGGCCTGCGCTGGAGGACATGTATATCGACTGAGGTAGCGTGTCCGCCCCGTTCGCTGGCCTCGCGCCGTGGTACGATTTTTGAGTTTGAAAGTCCCGCCGTGCTCCGGCTGCCCTTGCAGCTCGGCGTGCGGCCGCACGTAAAGGAGCCATCATGGCCGGTATGAACATGCAGCAGATGATGAAGCAGGCTCGCAAGATGCAGGAGCAGCTTGCCGCCGCGCAGGAGAACCTCAAGTCCCAGACCGTCGACGCCTCTGCCGGCGGCGGCATGGTCAAGGTGACCGTTAACGGCGAGATGGAGCTCGTCAACCTCACCATCGATCCCGATGCCCTCGATCCCGAGGACGTCGATATGCTGCAGGATATGATCATGGCTGCCGTCAACGAGGCCGTCCGCGGCGTCAACGAGCTCGCCAACAAGCAGATGGGCGCCATCACCGGCGGCCTCAACATCCCGGGCATGCCGTTCTAAGACACGCATATATATGAGTGCGAATCACAGTCTGCAAAAACTGCTCGATGAGCTGGGCCGTCTGCCGGGCATTGGTCCCAAGTCGGCCCAGCGCATCGCCTATTACCTGCTCGAGGCCGATGCCGAGGAGGCCCGCCGCCTGGCCGAGGCCATCCTGGAGGTCAAGCAGGAGGTCCACTTTTGCAGCCGCTGCTTTAACTACGCCACGGCCGACGAGTGCTCCATCTGCCAGGACCCGATGCGCGATACCACTCGCATTTGCGTGGTGGGCGAGCCGCGCGACGTCCAGGCGATCGAGCGCACGGGCAGCTACCACGGTCTCTACCACGTATTGGGCGGCGTGATCAGTCCCATGGACAAGATTGGTCCCGAGCAGTTGCACATCCGCGAGCTGCTGGCGCGTCTGGGCCACGAGGATATCCATGAGGTCATCATCGCCACCAACCCCAACATCGAGGGCGAGACCACGGCGAGCTACCTGGCCCGTACCATCAAGCCGTTGGGCGTCGAGGTGTCGCGTCTGGCAAGCGGCCTTCCCGTGGGCGGCGACCTGGAGTATGCCGACGAGCTTACGCTTGGCCGCGCTATCGAGGCCCGCCGCGCGATTTAGGCGGCGAGCCTGCTCCTGCCGCATGTTTTCCTCGCGACGCACGGGGTAGTCATAATTTCACCGTGCGACTGTGATTTTGTTGTGCAACAAAGATGCTTCGTATCCGCTTATCGCATGGATGCTTCCGCTCGCATCCTTAATTTGCCCATTCGTTGCGCAACCTTTTGGGTTCGCTGATACACTCAAATATGGATTCGAATGAATGCGCCGCTCCCGAGCGGCGTGTTTTTGTTGGAGGAGAACGCATGCGGCCCGGTGGCACTCAGACAAAGCGCGGCGCCGCGGTGCGCATGCGACGCCGGCTGGGCCTGGCGCCTCGGGCGTACGCGCTGCTGTCGTGCTCGCTGGTGCTGGTCATAGCTGGCGTTTCTGCCTATGGCATGACCGTGCCGTCCATGATGCAGGCGCATGCCGCACGCGAACCGCGCGTGGGGCATGAGGTCAAAAGTGATCTGGGCACCACGACTGGATATGCTTGGGCAAGTGTGGTCGGGCATATTGTGTTTGGCACCGACGATGCGGACGGCGCCGAGGCCCCGGACAACGAAGTCACGCTTGCCAATGGCAAAACCATCGTGCTCACCAACACCAAGATCATCGATCGGTTGTCCAACAATAGCGTGGCGGCAACGGTGAATAAGGTCGAGCAGCAGAAGGGGCAGGACGCCCAGCAGTCCGGAAAGCCCGGTAGCTCGGATACTTCTGGCTCCGGCTCGGATTCGTCGAGTTCGGGCGGCGGCTCTGGGTCGGGTTCCTCTACCGGAGGGTCTGAAAACGGCGGCTCGACGGGCGGCAACACTGACAACGATGCAAACTCCGGTGGCCTTTCCGCTGCTGAGGAAGAGAGCATTCACAGTTGGCTTGTGACCAAGTACAACATGCTCGACGGCTATGTTTCTCGTGCCAATGACGTGGTCTCGACCTATAACTCTACGGGAGATCCCAGGCCGTGCGACAGCCTGGTCGGGGAGATGTTTGTCATTCGAGCCGAGTTCGGTCGTCAGACATTCTCGCCCCGGTCAAAGTGGTATCAGCAGTATGCCAATCTGTGGGGCTGTTACACCAACCTATGTCAATGGGTCGGCCATTACGGCGATGATGACGTCGCGCTCGGTAACTTCAACAATAACGTGGCGGCGCTTGCCCTATGATGACCGATCTTACATCCACCACACCACAATCGCTCGGTCGCGATCCGATGGTCGGCCTGCGCCTGGCGCGTGTCGACGGGTTTGAGCCGGCCATTGCGCTCGGTCAGGACGAACTGCCTGCCTATCTGCGTCGTTTTACGATGCTGTTTGCCGACGATGCCACCATGCGCCGTGGCGGTATCGGCCGCGTGACGCGTGCCGTCAACGCCCAAGGCGAGGCCGTGGCACTCAAGCAGCTCATCTTGCCGACGCGCGATGAGTTTGACGACGATGCCGCTCACGAGGTGCTGGTCGCCAAGTTCAAGGCGGCGTTTCGCGAGGAATACGAATGCCATCGCGCCCTTTCGGGCCTTAAGGGCTTTCCCCGCCTCTATGGCTGGGGCGAGGTCGACGGTGTGCCTGCAATTGTCATGGAATGGGTCGAGGGCGAGACGCTTGCCCGCTTGCGTTCGCGACTCGCCGTGGACGATGCCGGACGCCTGTCGCCGCTTGTGGCGGCGCGTCTGGGTCGCGACCTGTTCGATCTGCTCTGCCGTATGAGCCTGGTGGGTGAGGGCTTTGTCCATCGCGATATCTCGCCCGCTAATATTATGGTGCGTACGGCGCGCCTGTCGCTTGACCGGCAGCTTGCCGAGGGCACCTTTGACCTGTGCCTGATCGACTTTGGCTCGTCGCTGGCGCTCGAGCCTGCGTCGGCCGTGGCCGGTACCGGCGGCAAGGCGTCGTTTACGGAGCGTTATGCCACGCTGCGTCGCGCGACGGTTGCCTATGCCCCGCCCGAGATGCTCACCGACGATATTCCCGACCTGCGCGCTTTGCGTATGTCGCCGGCGATCGACGTCTACGCCGCGGCAAGCACGGTTTACGAGCTCATTGCCGGCGTCGCGCCATACGAAGCCGCGCCGGGCACTTCGGGCACCTCGGGTTCGCGCAAAAAGACGCGCGACATCGCCAGCCCCTATCGTCTCAAGATGGACACGCGGCCCGACTATCCCATTGGTGCCCATGCGCCCGGTTGCGATTTGACTCAGTTGCTTCGTCGTGAGCCCGATGTGGCGCTCGCCGCGGCCGAGCAGGCCCAGCAGCTGGGGCTTGAGCCGGATTCCGAAGAGCTACGCGATGCGCTGGCGTTTGTCGATGCCCAGCTGTTCGACGTGGTGATGGCCTGTCTGTCCAGCCATCAAAAAGATCGTCCCGAGCCGGCGGCGGTCGAGGCGGCGCTCTCGGCGTTTTGTGACCACTATGCGCAAAATGTCGGTCGTTCGCTCCGCGGCGAGCCGCTCACGCCGTGCCCCATGGATGCGTCCGGCCGCGCGGTTCGTCGCGCGCTGATGGTCGGCGCGACGGTCGTCTGTGGCGTGGTTTGGGCTGTGGTCGTTGTTTCGGCCGCGCTGCTGGCGTCGGGCGCTCGCGTGACGGCGACTTTGGGATCGCTCGTGTGGTCTGGGTCGCTACCGGGTATTATCGCCGCACTGGCGTTGGCGCTGCCAGGCATAGCCGGCATTGCCGCGGGGGCACTTGCGCGTGATCGGCGCTCGGGGTTCCTGCAGGGTGTGCTTGCGCTTTCTGCCTGCGAGGTTCCGGTGCTGGTCGTGGCTGCATGTAGCGTATTTTCCCAACGCGCCGTGATGGGCGGCCTTGTTGCCGCTCTGGTTGCAACCTATACGCTTACGTGGTTTTTGCTTGCGATGGGCTTTGCCTTTGAACTTCCCGTTTCGGCACCGCGACGCACAAAAGCCCAGATGGCGACTCCGCTTGCCGGTGGAGCCGCAGCTGCCCGTACTTTTGGCGGACCTGTCGAAGTATCGTCCGATTCTATTTCTACGACCAAGGAGGCCTAGGTCATGGCATCTCAAGTTGAGCTCACCCCATGCGGGGCCATGTTTGACATCTTTAAGCGCGCGGCGCATCTGAGCCATATCGAGCTGTGCGGCTTGGTGCTTTCGTCCCGTCCGCTCGCCGACGGCCGCAGCCCGCAGAGCCGGGCCGCCGATCGCTCTTGGGTTTCCCGCTTTATCGTTCGCGCGCCGGTCGGCACGCTTCAGCAGCGCTACTTTGCCGAATACGGTACCTCGGCTGCGCGTATTATGTCACAACTGGCCCTGCGCCAGCGCAATCCCATGGACTCCACGGCTGTGATCAATATGGTGTGCGGTCCTGCAGGTGAACCGATGGTGCGCGCGCTCGAAGAGTGCCACCAGGACACGAATCTCTATCGCAACGCGCTCGATCGCCTGTCCCAGGCGGCGGAACTCATGCCCGCCGAGCGCGCCGAGGCCGTGCTGGTGCTGTTTGTCGCCGTCGGTTGTTCGGCGGATGTGCGGTCCTCGGTGAACTATGCCATCGACTACGCGCACGCGACCTGTGGCGGAGGCACCTCCACGCCGCGTTCGCTTGGCATGTCGCTGACCGCGGGCGAACGCGAACCCGCCCCGGCGCACCCCTTGGGCTTGCTGCGCGTGCAAAACAGTTTTGTCGTGAGCGCCCCGCGCTGGATTCAGCCGAGTGAGCAGGGTGTTGAGATTGGCGCGCTGGCCACTGGTGAGGGCGATATTACCGACGTCGGCGACGATGTCTCGGCCCGCCATGCCCATATCTGGTGCGATGCTCAAAATATCTGGCACGTCGAGGACTTGTCGTCCACCAACGGAACCGTGGTGGTAAACGGGGCCACGCGCGTCTGCATTCAGGTCGAGCCCGGCCGTTCCGCCCAACTCAATCCCGGCGACGAGCTCAAGCTCGGCGAATCCACTACCTACGCCATCCTCTTCGGTGCTCTCTAGCCGGCAGATAGGGACGTTCCTTTTCTCTGCCGGCTGGGGACACTCCTTGGCGCGCCAGAGCCGGTCGCCCGGGGATGGAGGGGCCATTTTGGCCCTTGGCGGTCACCCGAGGTAAACCTTTACCGCCCGCCTATATTTGCCGAAATTACACTTGACGGCGGGGTACAATAAACCCGCATGCGGATTTCCGTTGCGGGCGCTTCCCATCGCCGGGGCGTGCCCGGGAGCATCCGGCATGCGGCCTTTGCGGCGCTCGGTCATGTGCAAGACGGGTAGCTGGGCTTGTGGAGCGCGTGCAGCCCTCCTCGCCTCGGCATGCCTTCTCTCCACGCCATGTACCTGCTGCTGAGCCTGCCTGCCAGATGATTGGAAGCAACAGCGAAAATCCCATCACGCCAACATCCCGGCGATCGCCGGGGCCTGTATACCTATATGAGAGGAGAGGGGTATATGGCGCGTAAGTTTAAGTCTATGGACGGCAACGAGGCGGCCGCATATGTTTCGTATGCGTACACCGAGGTAGCGGGAATCTATCCCATTACGCCGTCCAGCCCGATGGCCGACCATGTCGACCAGTGGGCGGCCCAGGGTCGCAAGAACATCTTCGGCACCCCGGTCAAGGTCGTCGAGATGGAGTCCGAGGCAGGTGCAGCCGGTACCGTTCACGGTTCGCTGGGTGCCGGTGCTCTGACCACCACCTACACGGCTTCTCAGGGTCTGCTCCTGATGATTCCGAACATGTACAAGATCGCGGGCGAGCAGCTCCCGGGCGTCTTCCACGTCTCCGCGCGTTGCGTCGCTTCCCACGCCCTGAACATCTTTGGCGATCACTCCGACGTCATGGCTTGTCGTCAGACCGGCTTCGCCATGCTCGCCGAGGGCAACGTCCAGGAGGTCATGGACCTCTCGCCGGTGGCTCACCTTGCCGCCATCGAGGGCAAGACGCCGTTCCTGAACTTCTTCGACGGCTTCCGCACCAGCCACGAGATCCAGAAGGTCGCCATGTGGGACTACAAGGATCTGGCCGAGATGTGCGACATGGACGCCGTCCAGGCTTTCCGCGATCACGCGCTCAACCCTGAGCACCCGCACACCCGCGGTAGCCACGAGAACGGCGATATCTTCTTCCAGAACCGTGAGGCCTGCAACAAGGTCTACGACGAGCTTCCCGCCGTCGTCGAGGGCTACATGAAGAAGATCAACGAGAAGCTCGGCACCGATTACGGCCTGTTCAACTACTACGGCGCTCCCGATGCCGATCGCGTCGTCGTGTGCATGGGCTCCTTCTGCGACGTGCTTGAGGAAGTCATCGACTACCTCAACGCTCACGGCGAGAAGGTCGGCCTGGTCAAGGTTCGTCTGTTCCGTCCGTTCTCCATCAAGCACTTCGTCGACGTTCTCCCCGAGACCGTCCAGAAGATCGCCGTCATGGACCGTACCAAGGAGCCGGGTTCCATCGGCGAGCCGCTCTACCAGGACGTCGTCTCCGCTCTCTACGAGGCCGGCAAGACGGGTATCAAGGTCGTCGGCGGCCGTTACGGTCTGGGCAGCAAGGACACGCCTCCCGCGTCCGCGTTCGCTGTCTTCGAGGAGCTCAAGAAGGACGAGCCCAAGCGCGAGTTCACCATCGGCATTGTCGACGACGTGACCAACCTGAGCCTGCCCGAGGCCGAGGATGCGCCCAACACCGCAGCCCCCGGCACCATCGAGTGCAAGTTCTGGGGTCTGGGCGGCGACGGTACCGTGGGCGCCAACAAGAACTCCATCAAGATCATCGGCGACCACACCGACAAGTACGTGCAGGCCTACTTCCAGTACGACTCCAAGAAGACCGGCGGCGTCACCGTTTCGCACCTGCGCTTTGGTGATTCCCCGATCCGTTCGCCGTACTACGTGACCAAGGCCGACTTTGTCGCCTGCCACAACCCCAGCTACATCGTCAAGGGCTTCAAGATGGTCCGCGACGTCAAGCCGGGTGGCACCTTCCTGGTCAACTGCCAGTGGAGCGACGAGGAGTTCGCCGAGCACATGCCCGCCGTGGCCAAGCGCTACATCGCGAACAACAACGTCAACGTCTACCTGATCGACGCTATCGACCTGGCCGCCAAGGTCGGCATGGGCAAGCGCACCAACACGGTGCTCCAGTCCGCCTTCTTCGCGCTGGCCAAGGTCTTGCCCGCCGAGGACGCTCTGCAGTACATGAAGGACGCGGCCACCAAGTCCTACATGAAGAAGGGCCAGGCCATCGTCGACGCCAACCACAAGGCCATCGATGCCGGCGCTACCGCCTTCCGTAAGTTCGAGGTTCCGGCCGACTGGGCAACTGCCGAGGATGCCGCTCCCGTCGAGCTCTCCGAGGAGACCAAGTCCGCTATCGCCCAGCAGGTCAAGAACCTGCTCGAGCCCATCGATCGCATGGATGGCGACAGCCTGCCCGTTTCCGCCTTCGTCGGTTGCGCCGACGGCCAGTTTGAGCTGGGCGCCTCCGCATACGAGAAGCGCGGCGTCGCCGTGGTCGTTCCCCATTGGGACGAGACCAAGTGCATCCAGTGCAACCAGTGCGCCTACGTGTGCCCGCATGCCACCATCCGTCCGTTCGCGATGACCGAGGACGAGGCTGCCGCCGCGCCCGAGGCTACCCGCACGCTCGACGCCATGGGCCCCAAGGCCAAGGGCATGAAGTTCACCATGGCCGTGTCCCCGCTCGACTGCATGGGTTGCACCAACTGCGTCAAGGTTTGCCCCAAGGGCGCCCTCGAGATGGTTCCCACCGAGCAGGAGATGGACCAGCAGCCCGTTTGGGACTACATGGTCGAGAACGTCTCCGAGAAGAAGGAGCTCATCGCGGCCAACGTCAAGGGCAGCCAGTTTAAGCAGCCCTACCTGGAGTTCTCCGGCTCCTGCGCCGGCTGCGCCGAGACCGCCTATGCACGTCTGGTGACCCAGGTCGCCGGCGACCGCATGTTCATTTCCAACGCCACCGGCTGCTCCTCCATTTGGGGCAACCCCGCTGCCACCGCTCCTTACTGCAAGGACAAGGACGGTCACGGCCCGGCGTGGAACAACTCCCTGTTCGAGGACAACGCCGAGCACGGCCTGGGCATGGCCGTTGGCTATGAGGCCGTTCAGCACAAGCTGATCGCCGCTACCCAGGACATCATCGCTGCCGATGGTCCGTCCGATGAGCTCAAGGCCGCCGGCCAGGCTTGGATCGACTCCGTCAACGACGCCGAGGCCTCCAAGACCGCTGCCGCTGCCTACGTTGCCGAGCTCGAGAAGTGCGGCTGCGACGCTTCCAAGGCGATCCTCGCCGACAAGGCTTACCTCACCAAGAAGTCCTTCTGGATCTTCGGCGGCGACGGCTGGGCCTACGACATCGGCTTCGGTGGCCTGGACCACGTCCTGGCTTCCGGCCACAACGTCAACGTCTTCGTCTTCGACACCGAGGTTTACTCCAACACCGGTGGTCAGGCCTCCAAGGCCTCGAACTTGGGCCAGGTCGCTCAGTTCGCCGCCGCCGGTAAGGTGACCAAGAAGAAGTCTCTGGCCGAGATTGCCATGAGCTACGGCTACGTCTACGTGGCACAGGTTGCCATGGGCGCCAACCCGGCTCAGACCCTCAAGGCCATCCACGAGGCCGAGGCCTACGACGGCCCGTCCCTCATCATCGGCTACAGCCCCTGCGAAATGCACTCCATCAAGAAGGGTGGCATGCAGAACTGCCAGGCCGAGATGAAGAAGGCTGTCGAGTGCGGTTACTGGAACCTCTTCCGCTTCAACCCCGAGGCTGCTGCCGGCAAGAAGTTCTCGCTCGATTCCAAGGAGCCCGCGGGCGGTTATCAGGAGTTCCTGATGAACGAGGCCCGTTACGCTTCGCTGACGCGTTCCTTCCCCGAGCGCGCCGAGGAGCTCTTCAAGGAGAACGAGCAGGCCGCCATGGACCGCTATCAGCACCTGCTGAAGCTCAAGACGGTGTACAACGAGGCCTAGGTCTCTCACCGCAGGATCTGAGGGCTGACCTTCGCGGACGTCCTCGGACATGAAAGAACCCCCGCTGCGCACTACGTGCGGCGGGGGTTCTTTCGTCCTGCGGAGTGTCCGCGAAGGTTAGCCCTCAGATCCTGCTACGACTACGTCCTTGGATTGTGTGGGCGGATGAAGGACGTGGTTGTGGGGGGGCTTTTGTCCCCTTCGCTGTTTCGCGGCTTTGCCGCGAAACCTCGCGCCACTTTGGGGATGGATGGGGGACTTGGCTGTTGCCGCCTTTTCGGAGCTTTTCTTTATTCCTTTTGCTGGATGAAAAGCCCCTTGTTTTTGCAGGGGTGCATACTCGACTTATATGTGCATAGAATCTCGTATAGTGCGAGTAAGATATTGCGCTGTCCGTTTTGTGTTTAGCAGAGATATAGTTTGCATAATCCGACATAATCCTCGCTTCATTTAAATAAAGTCGCACGTAAATTACGTAGATATGTCTTAGCTGGAGTTCTGTACGCTGAGCGGATAAAAACGACCGTTCACCGTTCCGCTATTTTCAAAATGAATAAAATGAGCGATAAAGAGAATATAAACCTTAATAAACTCGCGTATCGCACGGACGCGGGTTATTAATGGGTTGTAGGCCTTTTACAGAAAGGATTCCAGCAATGTCTAAGCCTCTTGGCAAGCCCGATCGTATTGTCGTCGCCCTTGGCGGCAACGCCCTCGGCAACAACCCCGTCGAGCAGATCGAGGCCGTGAGCAACACCGCCCATGCCCTCCTCGGCCTCATCGAGCAGGGCAACGAGGTCATCATCACCCACGGCAACGGCCCGCAGGTCGGCATGATCCAGAACGCCTTCGCCGCTGCCCACGATGCCATCGGTACCCCCGAGATGCCGCTGCCCGAGTGCGGCGCCATGTCCCAGGGCTACATTGGTTATCACCTGCAGCAGGGCATCGGCCGCGAGATGCACAAGCGCTATAAGCGTTGGCACGCCGCCACCGTCGTCACCCAGATCGAGTGCGACCCCGACGATCCCGCGTTCAAGAACCCGACCAAGCCGATCGGCCCCTTCTACACCGAGGAGCAGGCCAAGGAGTTCATGGCCGAGGATCCCTCCAAGGTCTTCGTCGAGGATTCCGGCCGCGGCTGGCGTCGCGTCGTCGCTGCCCCCGATCCCAAGAAGATCGTCGAGGCTGACTCCATCCTCAACCTGCTCGACAACGAGTTCATCGTCATCGCCTGCGGTGGCGGCGGCATCCCCGTCGTCCGCGACTACGAGAACAAGGGCTGCTACAAGGGCGTTCCCGCCGTCATCGACAAGGACCTGGGCGGCGAGCTGCTGGCCGAGGACTGCGACGCCGACGTTCTGTTCCTGCTGACCGCCGTTGAGCATGTCGCCATCAACTTTGGCAAGCCCAACCAGGAGGAGCTCGAGGACCTCACCGCTGATGAGGCCGAGCGCCTGGCCGACGAGGGCCAGTTCGGCAAGGGTTCCATGGAGCCCAAGGTCCGCGCTGCCATCAAGTTCGCCCGTTCCCGCAAGGGCCGCACCTGCATCATCGGCGCTCTGGACAAGGCCGCCGAGACCATGGCCGGCCTCTCCGGTACCCGCATCCACGAGTAGTCTCTACTCTGTTGCCTCTCTCGTGGGCGCCAGGCAAAGCGCCCACAAACTAGCCTCTCTTCCTGAGCCCCGCAGTCCGCTCCGACTGCGGGGCTTTTGCTATTCACCTAGTCATTGGGGACGTTCTTAAATGACTAGTCAAACAAGAGCGTCCCCAATGACCACTCATTTAAGTCTGTCCCCAATGACTAGTAGTAGGCCCACATGGCTTCGACTTCGTTGAGGACCTCCACGACGCCCCAGCGGCGGGCGCTGCGGCTGGCCGAGTTGGGGTCGTAGACGCCAATCTGGTTGGCATCGTCGATGCCGTAGAGCACGATGTAGTGGCCTACGTTGGTAAACGTACCGGGGCGCACTGCGGCGATGACGGGCGCACCCGAGCGAAGTGCTTGGGTAATCGATTCGCGATTGTTATAGAGCTGTGTTCCGTTGAGCCCCAGCTGCCACGCACCGCCTGTCATAAACGACCACTCGGTGGCACCAGTGGGGGCGTAGTTGCCGGCTTCGGCCAGTGCGCATATATCGACCGGCGTCTTATCGGTATGGCCGGTCTTAAAGATATAGACCATGGTGAGGCAGGTAGGACCGCAAGCGTTTTCGCGAATAGTGCCACCGGCATAGGGCAGCTCCGACCATGCGGGGTCAATTTGGTAGATGTGGGGCATGGTGCCGGCCTGCCATTGCGAGCGTGGGGTCGAGAACGCAAAGGAGTAACCGGGCGCGACGGGAGCTTTAAGCAGCTTGTCTTCGGCAGTGGGCTCAAGACCGGCTGATCCGTGGGAGATACAGGATCCCAAAAACACAAAGACGAGGCAGGCGGCGATGGAGCAAAGCGCAAGGCGTAGACGGCGGGCCGGAAGCGCGTGGCTTGTGGTGTGCGACGCGGGGTGAGGGGCGGAATTGCCGCGATCGCGTTGAGGTCGCGAAAAGGAGCGTTTGACGTAGTAGTCGGTCTTATGTCGATCGTAGCGGCGTGGCTGCGATGTGTCGGTCTGGCGTTGGCGTGTGCTTGTACTCACGCGGTCTGACTGCTGCACGGTACGGCTTTGTTGTCGCGAAGAAGCCCCGAGCTGCTCTTGGGGGCGCTGCGAGTTGTCGTTGTCGGAGGTGATTCTGGGCGTTGGCGTGGTGCGGCCGGCAAGGCGCACGCTTTGTGGCCGTTGGTCGCCATCATTGTATCCGTATGCCATTCGAATCACCTTGCCTCATGTGTAACTTGTCTATCCTACATAAAAAGATGCACGACACATGGGTATGTGCGCCAAAAGCCTGACAAATGGTATGAACGTTGCCGCGCCGCGCGCCAAGCGTCACGGCAACAGGTATTCAAAAGCAGACAAGATGAAAGCGTCCAAGACGAATGACGTCTCCCGCCGTTCGTCCCAAAAACGGTGCCGCTCGTTTTGCAGTTCTGCCTTCGGTCGAGCTGCGAGCGGCGCTGCTGCGCCAAGGCCGTATCTTAAAGCCATGGAATAAAAGCGCGCGGCAAAACGGACCGCGCAAGGGGTGACGCCAAGGGCGTCAAACAGGAAAGGAGGGGAACAATGGCGGACAAGAACGCAGAAGTTGCAGTCGAGGATAACGGCGGCATGAAGAAAACGCTTTCGCTCTGGAACTTCTTCACCATCGGCTTCGGTGCCATCATCGGTACCGGTTGGGTTCTGCAGGTCGGCGACTGGATGGTCGTGGGCGGCGGTCCCGTTCCCGCTATGATCGCATTCCTCTTGGGTGCAATCTTCCTCGTGCCCGTCGGAGCTGTTTTCGGTGAGCTCACGGCTGCTATCCCCATCTCGGGCGGCATCGTCGAGTATGTCGATCGTAGCTTTGGCCGTACGCTGAGCTACATCACCGGATGGCTTTTGGCCCTGGGCAACGGCATCCTGTGCCCGTGGGAGGCCATCGCCATTTCGACCCTCGTGTCCGAGATGTTCGGTAGCCTGCCCGGTCTTGAGTGGCTGCGCGCCGTCAAGCTCTACACCATCCTGGGGGCCGACGTCTACCTGTTCCCGACGCTGATTGCGCTCGGCTTTGCAGTCTACGTCATCTTCCTCAACTTCCGCGGCGCCAGCTCGGCCGCCAAGCTCCAGGCCTTCCTGACCAAGGCTCTGCTCTGCGGCATGCTGCTCGCCATGGGCGTCTCGCTGTTCACCGGCTCGCCGGACAACGCTATGCCCGTGTTCTCCCAGGTCACCGGCGCTGGCGGCGGCAAGGCCGCTACCGAGAGTACCAGCCTGTTCGCCGGCATCGTGTCGGTCCTGGTTCTGACTCCGTTCTTCTACGCCGGCTTCGACACCATTCCTCAGCAGGCTGAGGAAGCAGCCGAGGGCCTCAACTGGAACAAGTTCGGCAAGATCATCTCCCTGGCTCTGCTGGCCGCCGGCGGCTTCTACATGGTCTGCATCTACTCGTTCGGTACCATTCTCGACTGGCATGAGTTTGTTAAGAGCCCGGTTCCCGCGCTTGCCTGTCTCAAGGGCATCAACATGCTCCTGTACCTGGCCATGCTCGTCATCGCCACGCTTGGACCCATGGGCCCGATGAACTCCTTCTACGGCGCAACGAGCCGCATCATGCTCGCCATGGGCCGCAAGGGCCAGCTGCCCGAGAAGTTCGCCGAGGTCGACCCCAAGTCCGGCGCTCCCAAGCTCGCCTGCGTCGTCTTGGGCGTCATCACCGTCGTCGGTCCGTTCCTGGGCAAGAACATGCTCATCCCTCTGACCAACGTGTCGGCTCTCGCCTTCATCTTCTCCTGCGGCATGGTCGCCCTCGCCTGCCTGCGCATGCGCTTCACCGAGCCCGACCTGCCTCGTCCCTACGAGGTGCCCGGCGGCAAGTTTGGCATCTCCCTCGCTATCGCTGCCTGCGCCATCATCATCGGCCTGCTTGTGATTCCGTTCTCTCCCGCCTCCCTCAACATGGTGGAGTGGAGCATCGTGATCGGCTGGTTGGCTATTGGCCTGGCCCTCATGGCTTTCACCAATTCCCGCAAAAAGTAACGCCGAGCCGGGGCGGATCAGGTGCGCGGGCCCCTCTCTTCCGCGCACCGAACCCGGCGCCACTTGGGTAGCTTTGTGAGGCCTTAACCCAACACGGCCTCGCCCACTATATGGATCCATAAGGAGGAACCATGTCCACTAAGTATGCAATCGTTGGCGGCAAGCTCATCGACGGTACCGGTGCCGAGCCGGTCGAGAACTCCCTCGTTCTCGTCGACGACAACGGCAAGATCGAGTACGCCGGCGCCATGCAGGACCTTCCCGAGGGCGTTGAGGTCATCGACGCCGCCGGCAAGACCGTCCTTCCCGGCCTGATCGACACCCACCTGCACTTCTCGGGCAACCTGACCGACGATGACACAGACTGGGTCATGCAGCCGCTCCTCGAGAAGCAGGCCGTCGCCGTCAAGCAGGCCTACGACTGCCTTACCCACGGCCTCACCACCGTCTGCGAGATCGGCCGCTTTGGTATCCAGATCCGTGACTGCATCGACAAGGGCGTCTTCAAGGGCCCGCGCGTTCTGGCCACCGGCCTTGGCTTCTGCCGCGTTGCCGGCCACGGCGACTCCCACCACTGCACCCAGGAGCTCAACAAGGAATCCCACCCCTGGGGCGACCAGGTCGATGGTCCTTGGGATCTGCGCAAGGCCGTCCGTCGTCGCCTGCGCGAGAACCCCGATGCCATCAAGATCTGGGCTACCGGTGGCGGCATCTGGCGCTGGGATTCCGGTCGCGACCAGCACTATTGCTCCGAGGAGATCCAGGCCGTGGTCGAAGAGGCAAAGATGGTCGGCATCCCCGTGTGGAGCCACTGCTACAACAACCACGCCGCTGCCTACGACTCCGTCCGCTTTGGCTGCGAGCAGCTGATTCACGGCTTCGATATCGATGAGCGCACCATGGACCTCATGGCCGAGCAGGGTACCTTCTTCACTCCGACGATCGCCTTCCTGCCCACCTGGTACGCCACCTATCCGCCCGTCTACGTCCCCGAGCTGCACGACAAGTACGAGGGCACCCTGGTCGAGAAGGAGCTGCAGCGCAACTACGACTGCCTGCGCGAGGCCAAGAAGCGCGGCGTCGTCATGACGATCGGCTCCGACTCCTTCTCCTTCGTCACCCCGTACGGCACCTGCTCCATCGAGGAGATGTA
>CATZIG010000022.1 GCA_958419975.1 uncultured Collinsella sp. | reverse complement strand
AGAAGTGTTGAGGCCGAGGGCATCGGCATGAACCAGGAATCCGCAGCTCACGCGTTTGAACGGTTCTACCGCGCCGACAACGCACGCGATGCCGGCGCGCAGGGCTCGGGTCTGGGGCTCGCCATCGCCAAGTGGATCGTCGATAGCCATGGCGGCGTCATTGGCCTGACCTCAGTCGAGGGCGTCGGCAGCCGCTTTACGATTCGCCTGCCACGGTAGGGATGCCCCTCGGCATAAATAAAGGGATAGGGCCACGCGGCTCTATCCCTTTTTGCTAGCTATAGCAGCTTGTGCGCTAGTCGCGGCACAGGTGCACGGCGAAGCCGGCGAACTCGCGCTTAAAGTACACGAGTTTGGTGCCGCCGTCGGGCAGCAGCACGCGCGACTCCTCGTTGACCTCGAGCCCGCGGTCGGCAAACCACTTCTCCGCCGCATCGATGTCGTTGACGGCAAAGCCGATGTGGCCCTTGGCGCCACGGCCATTCTGCTTCATGATCTCGACCAGCGAATCGTTAAAGTACGAAACCGGGGTCTCGATAACGGGCAGACCCATCATCGTCGAGAACAGCTCCGCGATCTCCAGGGCGTCTGCCGGGTCGGTGGCGTTAATGCCCACATGGGCAACGCGCATGCCAAAGAGCTCGACCGGATTGGCGTTCTGCTCATTCATACAGGTAGCGCCTACTGAGCCATGACGTCGAGGACGGCCTTCTCGGCAGCGACGCGGTTCATGCCGGTCATGAAGGGCACGCCGCTCACGTACGGGCAGGTAAGGCCCTCGGGGGCAACGGTGGTGGCGATCAGCAGGTCGGCGCCCTCGTCGCAAACGTCCTTGGCCTCGGAGATGGCGCACTGCACGATCTCGTACTTGTCGGCGTAACCGTTGGCGTCGAGCATGGTGGCGACCTTCTGGGCAACGAGCGTGGAAGTAGCAGCGCCAGCACCGCAAGCCAAAACAATCTTCTTCATAGGTAATGTCTCCCTTCATGGTTTACTTTAGGTAAGTGTACCGCAGCGAGCGATGGCGCTCGGCCTCGATGAGCTTTTATGCCAGTTTGCTCGCGCGCTGCGTATAATACATCTAGTACGTGTTGTCATACCGCTCGCTTTATGAGCGACTAAGGACCCTAATATGCCCGATTCCCGCACCCTCTGGACCGCCGTCGTCATCATCTGTATCGCCGTGTCGGTGTTCTTTAGCGTCAAAAAACGCACCACGTTTAAACGCCTGCAGCAGCTCATGGCCGCCAAGCAGTGGGACGAGTTCGATCGTTTGCTCGACGCCAAACTCACCAGCATGCTGTACCCGCGCTATAACCGCGACTACCTGCGCCTGAACTCATATCTGCTGCGCGAGGACCACAAGCGCGCCGACGAGATGTTCGATTTGCTGTTGGGGCTCAACCTGCCCAAGATGCAGCGCGTCGACCTGGTGATCAAGGCTTTTAACTACTACGTTGGCCAGGAGGACCGCAAAAAGTCCAAGGAGCTGCTGCACGAAATCAAGGGTTTTGAGGGCGGCCAGGCCGAGGCAGTCGCACACGAATGCCAGCTGATGTACGACACGATGATCCTCAAGCGCCACAACGACATTCCCGAGCTGGAGCGCATGCGCAAGGAGGCCGGTGACGACAAGGTCAAGAGCTGCCGCCTGGAGTACCTGCTGGCCCTGCAATACCAAAACAAGGGCGACGAGGCCAAGTATGCCGAGTACTTGGAAAAGTCGGGCCAACACTCGATGGCCGTCAACGCGTAACGGACGGCTTGTGCTAGACTTCTAATCTCACGGGGGCGTGGCGGAATTGGCATACGCAGGAGACTTAAAATCTCTCGCCGCAAGGATTGTGGGTTCGAGTCCCACCGCCCCTACCACGTATTGTTTACGAGCCCGTGTCCCCCAGGGATGCGGGCTCGTTTCTTTTAGATGCCGGTGGGACTCGAACCCGCGAGGGGGCGAGCGCCAAGCGGACGCGCAGCGTCCGCAGCGAGCCGGCGAGGGCGGCCGAAGCCGACGCGTATTTGCGCAGCAAATACGCGGACGTCCCACCGCCCCTACCATTTGGCTTTTCGTGCCCGCTTCCTCCAGAGATGCGGGCTCGTTTCTTTTGGGCGCCGGTGGGGCTCTATGTTGCGGTGGGATAGTTCCTGTTTTGGCAGGCTACCAGCCCATTTAGGAACTATTTCACCGCAACTCAGAGGGAGACGGTTAAAGGGCGCTCAGGCTCGGGGTCCAGGCGATGGTGGGGGTCGCACCGTCGAGAACCTCGTTGATGGTGGCGGCCATGCCGGCGAGTAGGCTGTTCTCGCTTACAGTGAGCGTCTTGTAGCCGCCGGCTCGCATGAGCTCGCGGATCACCACGGCGCCCGCCAAGATCACGCCCGCGCGTTTGGGCTGTACACCCGGTAGAGCGGCGATGCCGTCCGCATCCAACACAGACATGCGCTCGATAGCGGCCGAAACCTGATCCAGCGAAAGCTCGCGCAGGTGCACAAAGCTCGAATCGTACGGTTCCAGCTTATGAACGAGCGCCACGAGCGTGGTGACGGTGCCGCCCACGGCGACCAGGCGTTCGGCGCGCTCAAAGTCGCTGGGCAGGCCTTCAAAATAGGCGGCGAACTGCTCACCTGCCCACGCGGCAGCGGCAGCAAGCTCGCCGTCCGCAGGCGGCAGCGCCGAGAAGAACCGCTCCGTCACGCGGCGACAACCGATGTCCAGCGAACGCGTGCCCTCCAGCGCAAAGACCCCACGCTCCGGCGCATAGACGCCCGTCGCGAGCTCCGTGGATCCGCCGCCCGAATCGGCAACAATGATGCGCTCGCCAGCAAAGTCGTGCGCCACGCCAAAAAACGTCAGGCGTGCCTCGACCTCGCCCGGAATCACCTGTGGCTCAAGCCCCAGATCGCGCAGGCCGTCCAGCAGCAGCGCGGCATTGGACGCATCGCGCGCGGCGCTCGTGCATGTGGTGCAGATGCACGCGGCCCCAAAGGCACGGGCCTCGTCCACAAACATTCGGCATGCGGCGAGCACGCGTTCAACGGCCGCCTCGCAAAAGCACCCCGTCGCGTCCACACCCTCGCCCAAGTCGGTAATCTCGGTATGCTTGGACGATTCCACGATCGCCCCGCCCTCGACCTGGGCCAACACCAGTCGCGACGACACCGTTCCCAGGTCAATCGCCGCCACCTTATATCGTTTGTCGCAATGCGTCATTGCAGGCTCCCCTCCGGGCGCTATTTGCCGTTGGACACGACCGTCTGGCCCTCGACGCCGTTAAATCCAAACAGCATATCGAGCGTCTGGATGTACCACGGCGCGTCCTTGCCGACCTCTTCGATCTCTTTGGCGACTTCGCTGGCCTTCTTGGCGTTCGAGGACTTTTTGCTCGACGACGAGTCCGAATCGTCGTCCAGGCCCAGCACGTCAATCTTGGTCTCGCCGGGCATCACCAGGCCCAGGTCCTCGGTCGCCGCGTCCTTAATGCCCTCCTCCGAGAGCAGTTTGTCGACGCTTTTCTGCAGCTCGTCGTTGTACTGCTGGCGAATCTCGACCTGCTTGGCCAAGATATCGCTCGAGCGTTTGGCAACGTAGAGGTCGCGCACGGGAAAGTACAGGCTCACGAGCACCAGGACGACGACAATGCCAACAAACAGCCCGCGCTGGGATCCATGGGTAAAGTCGTAGATTGCCTTGACCACCGCGTTGTCGTTGGCGTAGCGCATAAAGTCCGAACCGGAAAGACGGCTCGAGGGCCTGGTCGACTTTTCATGCGTTTGAGCCGAGGGACGCTGAGCATGCGTCGGGCGCGCTGAACGTGGCGGGCGCTCCGTCGGCATATTCATTTGAGCACGGGGGTGTGGGACACTTGCCGGACGTTGCGCACGGCGATCGACGCCGGCGTAGTCGGCCCCGCCGAGCTGCGCGGTACCCGTGCGGCGAGGCGACGGCTCGCGCGAACCGGCGGAATAATACCTGTTGTCGTAAATCTGATCCATGTGCGCCTTGTGCGGTTGAGGTTTGTTTGCGCTAAGTCCTTTAGTTATAGCACGAGCGCCCGCACCGCCTTCGCCAGCCTTCGCTCGACATAAAAAAGGCGCTGAGCCGTATGGCCCAGCGCCCAATGGTGCTCAACAGTGCCCGGCGGAAGCGAGGCGAATCCGAGTCAGCCCCGCCCCCGCACACGCCGCTGCCTAGCGAATGTTGTAGAACGCAGACTTGCCGGCGTAGCGCGCGCTGCCCTCGAGCTCGTCCTCGATGCGGATGAGCTGGTTGTACTTGGCAATACGGTCGCTGCGGCACGGGGCGCCCGACTTGATCTGGCCGGCGTTCACACCCACGACCAGGTCAGCGATGGTGGAGTCCTCGGTCTCGCCGGAACGGTGGCTCACGATGCAAGCGTAGCCGGCCTCCTTGGCAGTCTCGATGGCCTCGAGCGACTCGGTGAGCGTGCCGATCTGGTTGACCTTGACCAGAATCGCGTTGGCGGCGCCCAGCTCGATGCCCTTCTTAAGGCGCTCGGTGTTGGTGACGAACAGGTCGTCGCCAACGAGCTGCACCTTGTTGCCAATGCGGCGGGTGAGCTCGACCCAGCCGTCCCAGTCCTCCTCTGCCATGCCATCCTCGATGGAGATGATGGGATAGGTGTCGACGAGCTTCTCCCAGTAATCGACCATCTGAGCGCTCGTGTACTCAACGCCCTCGCCCTTGAGCTCGTACATGCTGGTCTCGGCGTTGTAGAACTCGGTCGATGCCGGATCCATGGCGTACATGAAGTCGACGCCGGGCTTAAAGCCAGCCTTCTCGACGGCCTTGGTAATGTACTCGAACGACTCGGCATTGGTCTTGAGATTGGGCGCAAAGCCACCCTCGTCGCCCACGCCGCCGCCAAGGCCGGCCTCGTGCAGCACGCCCTTGAGGGTGTGGTAGACCTCGGCGCACCAGCGCAGGCCCTCGGCAAAGCTCGGAGCACCCACGGGCATAATCATAAACTCCTGGAAGTCAACGTTGTTGTCGGCATGCACGCCACCGTTGAGGATATTCATCATGGGCGTGGGCAGCAGGTGGGCGTTGACGCCGCCCAGGTACTGGTACAGCGACAGGCCCGCCGACTCTGCCGCAGCGCGGGCAACGGCCAGCGACACACCCAGAATGGCGTTGGCGCCGAGCTTGGTCTTGTTGGGCGTACCGTCGGCGGCAATCAGCGCGGCATCGACGGCGCGCTGGTCGAAGGCATCGAGACCCACGACGGCATCGGCGCACTCGTTGTTGACGTGCTCGACGGCCTGCGAAACGCCCTTGCCCAGGTAGCGACCCTTGTCGCCGTCGCGCAGCTCGCAAGCTTCGAAAGCACCGGTCGAAGCGCCCGAAGGCACCATCGCGCGACCGAAGCTGCCGTCCTCGAGCACGACCTCGACCTCGACGGTAGGGTTGCCGCGGCTGTCGAGCACCTCACGACCGTAGACGTCCAAAATATCGCTCATGTTGTCTCCCTCTCACTTGGAAACGGGTTGAATGCTTGGCGACGCGGCTTGCACGCTGCAGCGGCGCGCAGGTTCATAAGTTAGCCTTGTCGCACTTTTTGCATTATGCCCTAAGTTAGCCGAGGGATACATATGAATTGGAGAAATCATTCTTTGAGGCGCTTATTTTTGCACCGAGCATTCATCTCTAGAGGTCACCCCCCCCCCATTAAATTCTTCTATCGGCATACCGTCTTTACCTGGCTTGCGAATGAAAGAGCCAGTAATGTGCTTTTACATCGTGCAAAGTTCTGGATATCGTGCAATTTTAAGGGTCTGAAGTTCTGGATATCGTGCATAATCAGGTTATAAAAGTTCTGGATATCGTGCACGAGGTAGCCATGCTTAAACGAAAAGCCTATGACAAACTACTAAAATGGAAGCATGAAAGCGCTGGTAAAACAGCACTTCTTATTGAAGGAGCCCGCCGCGTCGGCAAGAGCACGCTTGTCCGCACGTTTGGAGAAACCGAATACAAATCCTGCCTTGTCATTGATTTCTTTCAAGCACCTGCCGAAGTTAAGCAATATTTTGAGGACTATCGCACTGACTTCGACTCGCTCTTCCTCTATCTCTCGGTTTTCTATAACGTCAAACTCTATGAACATGAGACGCTTATCGTCTTTGACGAGGTCCAGATGTACCCGCAAGCACGCGGACTCATCAAGTATCTCGTTGCAGACGGACGTTACGACTACATCGAAACTGGATCCCTGCTCAGCATCAAGCAGAACATTAAAGATATCGTCATCCCGTCCGAAGAAGAGTCTCTGGAACTTGAGCCCCTCGACTTTGAGGAGTTTCTTTGGGGCATGGACGAAAAGGGGCTGGCCGATCTCATTCGCATGAGTTTTAACAAGATGAAGCCGCTCCCCGATGCCCTACATCGCAGAGCGCTCTCCCTTATGCGCGAATACATGCTTGTAGGCGGCATGCCTGAGCCGGTATCCATCTATGTTGAACAGCGCGCTTTTGCGCCCGTCGACGCTTCGAAGCGCCGAATCGTTCAGCTCTATCGCAACGATATCTCTCGTTTTGCAACCGGTTACGAATTCAAAGTCGTCTCCGTACTCGATGGCATCCCGGGTCAGCTCTCTAGGCACGAAAAACGATTCAAGCTTTCCTCACTTGATAAAAACGCACGCATGCGCACCTACGAAGAAGCCTTCTTTTGGCTGGCAGACGCGCGAATTGCCAATATCTGCTATGCCGCAAGCGAACCGAGCGTGGGCCTTTCACTCAGCATGGAGCAAACGGCCCTCAAGTGCTACATGGCAGACACCGGCCTGCTTGTAACGCTTGCCTTCTCTGACAACAACGATACCGATGAAGACGTTTACAGGGCCGTGCTTCGCGGCGACATCGGATTGAACGAAGGAATGCTTACCGAAAACTACGTTGCCCAATCTCTAAAGGCCAATGGACACAGGCTCTTCTTTTATTCCCAAAGCGGAAAGAAGGAGGGGGAGGAGCGCATGGAAATCGACTTCCTCGTTACCCGACCCTATGTCAATGCCGCCGGAAAGCCGCGCATCAGCCCCGTCGAAGTTAAGTCGCCACGCAGATACGGAACCATCTCCCTCGACCGATTCCGCGCGCGCTTTAACAAGAAGATTGGGATGGCTTACGTGTTGCACCCTAAACAACTCGAGTGGGATGCCGAAGCGCAGCTGGCACATCTTCCGTTGTATATGGCTTTTTGCTTGTAGAGACCTCTCTACGAATGGATGCCGTGAGAGACGCAGGCCTCACTCGCTTGCTTTTGCTTGGTCCCACAGGTCGTTGAGTTGAGCGGTTGAGCAGGCGGCGAGGTCATCGCCCGCCTCGTGCACGGCGGCCTCCATCGCAGCCCAACGACGGCGGAACTTGGCCGTGCTGGCGCGAAGGGCGCTCTCGGCGTCAATCCCCTCTTTGCGCGCAACGTTGACTAGGGCAAAGAGCAGGTCGCCAAACTCCATTTCGCGCTCGGGCGAGCCGGGCTTCTCGGCCTCAAACTCGGCACGCTCCTCTGCTACCTCGTCCCACACATCCTGGACCGTCTCCCATTCAAAGCCCACGGCAGCCGCCTTGCGCGACACCTTCTGCGCCTGCATCAGCGCCGGCAGATGCGTGGGCACGCCGTCGAGCAGGCCCTCGGGCGCAGCCTCGCCTGCTGCCACGGCCTTGTCCTTGGCAGCCTTCTCGGCAAGCTTAACCTCGTCCCAGATCTTGAGCACCTCGTCGGAGTTATCGGCGTCCGCATCGCCAAACACGTGTGGGTGGCGGCGAATGAGCTTGGCGTCGATATCGCGCGCCACATCGGCCAGCGTAAACTCACCGGCGTCCGCCGCAATCTGCGCATGCAGCACCACCTGCATGAGCACGTCGCCCAGCTCCTCGCGCAGATGCGCGGCATCATCGGCCTCGATGCAATCGAGCGCCTCGTAGGCTTCCTCAATCATGTTCTTGCCGATGCTCTGATGCGTCTGTTCGCGGTCCCACGGGCAGCCGTCGGGCTGACGCAGGCGCCAAATGGTCTGCACCAGATGCTGCAGCTCGGCCGATGCATCCACCAGCATGGACAGATCGCGCGAGCCCTCGGCATTTTGCTGAGCCATGTGCTGCGCCATGGTTAGTCCTCCTCCATGATCACGTGGCGGAACGCGCCGCCCTCGTAGATGCCGTAGCTGTGCGAGCCGTCCTTGGGAATGCTCACGCTGCCGGGGTTGAAGAGCCGCAGGCCCGGGTGCGCGGCGCTTGCCTCGTTGACCTTGATGTGCGTGTGGCCGTAGACGAGCGCGGAGCCCTCGGGCAGCGCGGGCGCGTGGTCGACGCTGTTGTGCATGCCGGCGCCAAAGACGTGGCCGTGCGTCAGGAACAGCTCGCGACCGGTCTCGTCGAACAGCGTGGCGTAGTCGGCCATGAGGGGGAAGTCGAGGACCATCTGGTCGACCTCGGCATCGCAGTTGCCGCGGACGGCGATGATGCGGTCGGCCAGGGCGTTGAGCAGCGGGATTACGCGCTTGGGGGCGTAGTCGCGCGGCAGGTCGTTGCGCGGACCGTGATAGAGCAGGTCGCCCAGCAGGACGATGCGGTCGGGCTGCTCGGACTCGATGGCGGCGACCAGGCGCTCAGTCCAATATGCCGAACCGTGGATGTCGGAAGCGATAAGGTATTTCATGGGGAGTTCCTTTCGGATGGGGTTGATGTGGCCGGGCGCGGCGCGTCGCTCGGCCGTGTTACTCAAATCGCAGTGCCACGGCTTGTGCCGCCTGCATCACGCGCTGGAGCGGCACGTTATGCTCGCGAGCGAGGCGGGAGCAGTCTTCGTACTCGGGCGCCGCACGCTCACTACCGTCGGGCAGGGTCGCCACCTTGACGGACACCTCGCCCCATGGCGTTGTTACGCGCTCAAAGCGGCGTGGTAGGCAAACGCGCTCCATAACCTGGCGGCGGATGCCATTGGTCGTGGTTTCCAAAAAGATAATCGTCTGTAGGCGCTCGATATCCTCGTGGGTACAGATTACCTGCAGCTGCCAGCCGGGACGGCCCTTCTTGCAATAGAGGGGCAGCCAGTGCACCTCGCGCGCACCGGCCTCGCGCAGGCGGTCGGCGGCGTAGGCGAGCACCTCGGGCGACGCGTCGTCGATATCGCATTCCAGCTTGACGATGGTCTCGGGCGCATCGGTCTCGCGGGACAGCGGAGATTTGCTATCGCATGGCATACGGTCCGGCTCCTTTCCGCACGGGCTCGTTTTGTTCATTCAAACGCTAGCACATCGCGGGCGGCGTGGATGTGGCGGAGCGCGATGAGCGCGATTTTCCCTGTCCGCAAGAAACCGACACCCCGGCGCGCTCGTCGCATCGAGAGCCGCGCCGCTACAATGGAGCGAATTCGCCTGACGCAAAGGAGCTGCCATGTCTGCTTGCCCGCTGGTCGATTGCCATACCCACACCTCGTTTTCGGACGGGCACGCCTCGTTTGAGGACAACGTTCGCGCCGCTGCTGCGGCCGGGTGCCACGTCATGGTCTCGACTGACCACCTCACCCTACCCGCCAGCATGGACGCCAACTGCGAAGTGCAGGTTGTCGAGGGCGACCTGCCGGCACATCGCCTGGCCTTTGAGGACGCCCGCAAGCTTGCCGCGCAGATTGCGCCGGAGCTCGAGCTTATCTATGGCTTTGAATGCGATTGGTACGAGGGCTGCGAGCCTTTGGTCGAGCGCTGGTCAGCGGGTGCCATAGTGCGCTTGGGCAGTGTGCACTGGACTGGCGATCCGGGCGATATCATGGCCGGTGCTGCGGGCACGGCGGGGACGGAGGACGTCGCTCGTCCCGATACGCCCGATTCGCTTTGTGGCTGGGTCGACGATGACACCGACCTGCATGTTTGGGAAAACCTGGGCGTACGCGGCGTGTGGGAGCGCTATGTCGATAACTGGTGCCGCGCCTGTGAAAGCCCGCTTAACTTTGATGTAATGGCCCACCCCGACCTGGTCATGCGCTTTTCGAAGGAAGGCTTTGCGCCCGACTTTGACCCCGCGCCATTCTGGGAGCAGATGGCAGAGTGTGCACACGACACGGGCCGCCGCGTTGAGGTCTCGACTGCCGCGCCGCGCAAGGGGCTCGACGACTACTACCCCGCGACCGGATTGCTGCGTTGCTTTGCCCATGCCGAGGTGCCCATTACCTTTGGTTCGGATGCGCACCGCGCCTGCGATATCTGCTGGAACATCCGCGAGGCCCAGGCCCACGCCTACGACTGTGGCTATCGAACCTTCGACATCCCCCACCTCACCGGAGAATGGGAGCCCACGCCCCTCGCCTAAGACTAGTCGTTGGGGACACTCTTCACAAATGACCCCTTGGGGACGGAGGAAAACAGGTCGTTTTGCTCACCACCGACGCCCGTGCAACACCACCCGCCAAAAAGAACGCCCGTTTACTACGATGAACCGCAAACCTCCGACCATCGGCTTAATGTGGAAAATAAAACCGCAGGTAGAAGCGTTGACGATTTGCTCAAAATCGACGTGTGGTCAGCAGATCCAGTTTCATCGTAGTAATTGGGCATGCTATTTGGCAGCGCCGGCAAAGACTGTCCCAAACGACTAGTCGTTTAAGAACGTCCCCAATGACTAGTGGCGGCGGGCGTTGAGTTCGCCGGCCAGTTCGTCGAGGGTGATGCCGTAGCGCTCAAGCGTCACGAGCAGGTGGTAGACCAGGTCGCCGGCCTCGTAGCGAATGTGATCGTGGTCGTTATCCTTACAGGCCATGATGACCTCGCTCGCCTCCTCGGCAAGCTTCTTGAGCAGCTCGTCCTCGACGTCGGTCAACAGGCGAGCGGTGTAGCTCTCCTGCGGCGATGCGTCGCGACGACCATGAATCACCTCGGCCAACCCCGTCAGCGTCTCACCGATATTTCCATCCTGAACATTCGCAGTGCGCACACCCATGGTTCAATCCTTTCTGGTTGGCCAAGCGCTTAGTCGAGCGCCCGCCCTACGCGAGTTTCTTAAAGAAGCAGGTACGGTTGCCGGTGTGGCAGGCCGGACCCGGCGAGTCGACCTTGACCAGCAGCGTATCGCTATCGCAGTCGGCCCAGAGTTCCTTGACCTCCTGCATATTGCCGCTCGTCGCTCCCTTGTTCCAGAGCTCCTGGCGGCTACGGCTCCAAAACCACGTGGTGCCGGTCTTGAGCGTCAACCCCACCGACTCCTCGTTCATCCAGGCAACCATAAGCACCTCGCCGGTGTCATACTGCTGAACAACACAAGGAATCAGCCCCTTGGCGTCGTATGTAAGCTTTGAAGGATCGGTTATCTCTTCCATTTCTCTTCCCAAATTCAAACTTCGCAGGTCGGCGAGGGTTGTCCAGGTGCCCGAGATTACGAGCGACAAGCCCGACGAAGCGTACTTAGGTACGCGAGGAGGGTTGGAGCCGAAAGGTCGGGTGCCTGGGCAAGCCGCAGCATTAGAAGTCCAGCCTCACAGGAATGCCTTGGCTGGCCATATACTCTTTGACTTCGCGAATGCTGAAGGTCCCAAAGTGAAAGACGCTGGCCGCCAGCACGGCATCGGCTTCGCCCTCGATCACGCCCTCGGCAAAATGCTCGAGCGTGCCCACGCCGCCGCTCGCAATAACGGGAATCGGCACCGCGCGCGCCACGGCACGGGTGAGTGCCAGGTCAAAGCCGGCCTTGGTGCCGTCGCGATCCATACTGGTCAGCAAGATCTCGCCGGCGCCGCGACGAGCCGCTTCCTCGGCCCACGCCACCGCGTCGATACCCGTGGCGTTGCGGCCGCCCGCCGTGAAGACCTCCCACTTGTCGGCACCCGGCTCTCCGGGCAAACCGACGCGCTTGGCATCGATCGCCACGACCACGGCCTGACTGCCAAAAGCCGCGGCAGCCTGGCTAATCAGCGACGGGTCACGCACGGCCGCCGAGTTGAGCGACACCTTGTCGGCACCGGCGGCAACCATGGTCCGCATGCCCGCCAAGTCGCGAAAGCCGCCGCCCACGGTATAGGGAATAGCGAGCTCCTCGGCTGCGTGCGCCGCCATCTCGATGGTCGTCGCACGGTTGTCACTCGTCGCGGTAATGTCCAAAAATACGACCTCGTCCGCACCTTCGCGGTCGTAGGCGCGGGCCAGCTCCACCGGGTCGCCCGCATCGCGCAGGCTCACAAAGTTGACGCCCTTGACCACGCGGCCGTCCTTAACATCCAGACAGGGAATCACGCGTTTGGTAAGCATGGGCTACTCCTCCCCTCGGGCGGCGGCCAGCACCTGGGCCAGCGTAAAGTTGCCTTCGTAGAGCGCACGGCCGGTAATGGCGCCCTCAATAGCATCCTCACCCACCGCAGCCAGCGCGCGAATGTCGTCGAGCGTAGAGATGCCGCCCGAAGCCACGACAGGAAAGCCCGCGACCTTGGCAACATGGCGATACGCCGCCACATCGATGCCCGTCTGCATGCCGTCGCGCGCGATATCGGTATAGACCAGGTGCTTAAAGCCCAGCTCGGAAAGCTGCGCCACGGCATCGTCGAGCGCCATACCCGCGCCGTCGCGCCAGCCGTTCACCTTGACCTGGCCGTCGCGCGCGGCGATGTCTGCCACCAGTAGCCCACCAAAGCCTTGGGCTGCCACCTCGGCAAAACCCGGCTCGGTCACCAGCACGGTACCCAGTGCAATGCGGCGAGCGCCATAGCCGGCCAGCTCGTCGATGCGCGCGAGCGAGCGAACGCCGCCGCCCACATCCACGGACAGACCATCGACGCCGCAGATGGCCTCGATCGCTGCCGAGTTGGCAGCGCACGCGTCCTCGTCCTCGCCAAAGGCAGCGGACAGGTCGACGACATGCACCCAGCTTGCGCCCTGCTCGGCAAAGGAGCGGGCGACGGCCACGGGGTCGTCGGAATATACCTTGCAGCGGCTCCGGTCGCCGCGCTCCAAGCGCACGACCTTGCCGCCGATCAAATCGATTGCGGGAAACAGAATCATCGGCCGACCTCCTCGACGATGCTGACGAAATTCTTAAGGATGCGCTGACCCAGCGCGGAGGATTTCTCGGGATGGAACTGGCAGCCCCACACGTTGCCGTGGCGCACGATGCACGGGAAACTCCGTGTATAGTGCGTGCGCGCCAACACATCGGCGGCATCGACGTCGCCGGCCACCGCGTAGCTGTGGGTGAAGTACATATTGGCGCCCTCGGCAAAACCGGCGAGCAGCGGATCGGCCGCGCCGGCAGGCGTCATGTGCACCTGATCCCAGCCCACGTGCGGGACCTTCAGACGGCTCGACTCCAGGTGCGTGCACGAGCCACGCATGATGCCCAGGCCATCGACCCAGGGACCACCGGTCTGCTCGGAGGCATCGTCGTCCGCGTCCGCGCCCTCGTCCGCAGGCACGCCCTCGTTGCCGCGCTCAAAAAATAGCTGAAGGCCCAGGCAGATGCCGAGCAGCGGGGTTCCGGCGGCAACGGCATCGAGCACGGCCACCTCCTCGCCGCTCTGGCGCATAAAGGCGATTGCGTCATAGAACGCGCCCACGCCCGGGATGACCAGGCCGTCGGCGTTGCGGATCTGCTCCGGATCGTCCGATGTGCAGGCAGCGGCACCGGCGCGCGCAAGCCCGCGTACGACGCTCGACAAGTTGCCCTTGTGGTAGTCGACCACCACGATCTTCGGTTCGCCCACGCGACCCCTCCCTTTTCCCATTCAAAACCTGCCAAAAAGGGACAGGTTTATTTTGGTCGGTTAAACGTTCACCCACCACATGAGACAGCATTTCCGCAGATAAAACCTGCCAAAATAAACCTGTCCCTTTTTGGCAGGTTACAGCGAGCCCTTGGTGCTGGGGATGCCCTGCACGCGGGGATCGAGCTCGCAGGCGCGGCGCATCGTGCGGCCCACGGCCTTAAAGGCGGCTTCGATAATGTGGTGCGAGTTGCCGCCCGCCAGCTCGCGCACGTGCAGCGTGAGCTTGGCGTCACGCGCGAAGGCATAGAAGAACTCGACGGCTAGCTCAGTATCGAAGCTACCCACGCGCTCGGTCGGCACGGGCAGCTCGCAATAGGCCTGGCCACGACCCGAAATGTCCACGGCGGCCATCACGAGCGTCTCGTCCATGGCGATCGCCGCATCGGCAAAGCGCGTAATACCCGCTTTGTCGCCCAGCGCCCGGCAAAACGCCTCGCCCAACACAATGCCCGTGTCCTCGACGGTATGGTGCGCGTCGACCTCAACGTCGCCTACCGCATGCACCGTCAAATCAAACAGGCCATGGCGGCCAAAGGCGTTGAGCATATGGTCGAAAAACGGTACGCCGGTCGAGATATCGCACATACCGGTTCCATCCAGGTCGAGTTTGACGACAATGTCGGTCTCCCCCGTCTTGCGGGTCACCTCGGCATAACGGCCCATCTAGATCTCCTCCTTCACCAGCACGGCAAACGCAGCCAGTACCTCATCGTTTTCCTGCGGCGTGCCCACGGTAATGCGCAGACAGTCCGCAAGCCCCGGCGCATAGCTAAAGTCGCGCACCAAAATCGAATACTCGTCGCGTAGGCGCTCGCGCACGCGCGTGGCATGCGGCGTACGCACGAGCACAAAGTTCGCCGCGCTCGGCCATGCCTCCACGGGCAGGCCCTCGGTAGCCATCGCGCGCAGGGCGCACAGCTCGCGCTCGCGCTCGGATGCGACCTGTGCCACCACGGGCGCGTACGCATCGCGGGCACGCACGCAGGCAAGCGCGGCGGCCTGGCTCAGCACATTAACCGAATAGATCTGGCGAATCGCCGCGAACACGTCGATGACTTCCGGCACCGCGATCACGTAACCCAGACGCGTACCGGCAGCGCCAAACGCCTTGGACAGCGTATGTAAAATCACCAGGTTGGGATGCTCGGCGATAAGCCCCTGCGCCGTGGTGGCCGCGCCAAACGAATCGTCGGCAAACTCAACGTAGGCCTCGTCGACCATTACCATGCCGGGGCACGCATCGCACAGCGCCGCGACAAAGTCGAGCGGCGTCACATCACCCGTGGGGTTATTGGGCGAGGTCACGATTGCCAGGTTGCACTCGGGCGCCGCCGCAAGCACGGCTGCCTGGTCGAGCTCAAAGGTCGCAGGGTCGCGCCACACGTCGCGCACCTCGGTCTGGCAGAGCGACGCAAAGAACGCGTACTCGCTAAAGCACGGCGGGCAGTTGAGCAGGGTTCGCCCAGCGCCGCCAAACGCCAGCAGGTAGTTATAGAGCAGCTCGTCACCGCCGTTACCCACGCAGACATTCTCGCGCGCCACACCATGCCAAGCGGCCAGCTCGTCGCGCAGATCGTTGGACATGGGATCGGGATAGCGGTTGAGCGGTGTAGCGGCCAGGGCGGCGTCGACCGCCTCGCGCACGCCGGTCGGCACGGGATAAGTGTTCTCGTTGGCCGAAAGGTTGATGCGTGTGGGCGTAAAGTTGGGATCGTAGGGCTCAATGCCGGCCAAGTAGGGCTGGACGAGCTCCTTCATACGGGGCGTGAGCTCGGCCATATTAGGCCTCCTTGCCAGTCGCGCCAACGCCATCCGCGCCCGCAGCCGCCAGGTCAACGCCCTCGGCAACCGTCGCCACGGCGTCGCCCGGCCAGGCGACCTTGGTCAGGTCGGCCGCGGCGAGTGACTCGGCACTCACGGCATCCTCGCCCTGCTCCAACACGCGGCGGCGCAGTGCGGCCGAAAGCGCGTGTGCCCACAGACCCTCGGCCTCGGCCAGGCGCTGCGTAGCGGGAGCATCGGAAAGCAGGCCCTCGGGCGTATAGCAAATGACACTCGAGCGCTTGACGAACTCCTCCACCGAAAGCGGGTTGGAGAACATGGCCGTACCGCCGGTCGGCAGCGTGTGATTGGGGCCGGCAACGTAATCGCCGAGCGGCTCGGAGCTCCAAGCGCCCACAAAGATGGCGCCGGCGTTGCGAATGCCGCCGAGCAGGCCCATCGCGTCCTTGCAGTGCAGCTCAAGGTGCTCGGGCGCCACGGTGTTCACCGCTTCGACGGCGGCAGCCATGTCGGCGGCCACCACGATGGTGCCCTCGTTATCGAGCGAGGCGCGCGTGATCTCGGCACGCGGGGACTGTGCCACCAGAATGTCGATACCCGCCTCGACCTCACGCGCAAACTGCTCGTCGCAGGTCACCAGATAGCAGGCTGCCAGCGGGTCGTGCTCGGCCTGGGCCATCAGGTCGGCCGCGACCACCATAGGCTTGGCCGTGGCATCGGCCAGCACGCAGACCTCGGAGGGACCGGCGACCATATCGATACCCACGTCACCCGAGACAATCTGCTTGGCAGCGGCGACAAAGGCGTTGCCCGGGCCGGTAATCTTGTCGACACGCGGAATGGTCTCGGTACCGTACGCCAGCGCGGCCACGGCCTGGGCGCCGCCCACCATATAGATCTCGTCCACGCCGCCAAGCTTGGCGGCCGCGAGCGTATACGGGCTAATCAGTC
>CATZIG010000021.1 GCA_958419975.1 uncultured Collinsella sp. | reverse complement strand
GCATGATGCGAGTACGAAAGATCGAACGGCGACTTGCGCAGCTTGATGGTAAGCACCGCGAGCAGCGCGAGGAAAATGGGCGCGCTGTACACGATGATGGGCGCGGATTGCCCGGTTACGGCAATGGAATCGAAGCTATCGGTGGCGAGATACAGGCCCACGCTCATCAGCAGAACGGCGGGCTCGTAACTCATAACCTGCAGCAGCTCGCGGTCGGCGCCGACCTGAGCAAACGGGCTTTGCGTCGAGGCGGACGCCAGCACCACAAAGATCGCAGCGAGCGTCACCATAAAGGCGCACAGCAGCGTGTTGGAACCCGACACAAAGATGCCGCCGCCCACGACGGTAAAGATGAGCGCGCACGCCATATAAGTATCGTCCATGGTGTTTACGCTGGCAGGGGCTTTGCGCAGCAGCTTGGCAACGTCATAGAAAGGCTGCAGCAGACGCGGGCCCACGCGGCCCTGCATGCGAGCCGAAAGCTTACGGTCAAGGCCATCGATCAGGCCGCCCACAAGCGGCGCCAGCAAGGCAAACGCCACGGTGCCAATAAAAATGCCCACGACGCCCGAACCCTCGAAATACTTGCCGCGCAGCACCGAGGGCGCACTCATGGCAAGCCGCTCGGGCCCAATCCACGCGCAACACAGCAGCGCAAACAAGACAATGCTGCAGCACACGACGCTACCCGCGGGGCCAATACGCTTCTCGCCAAGGGCGTCCTCCGAGTACCAATTGCGCTTTTCGGCCTTCACCTCGCGTCCCATCGAGCCGCGGAAATGACGATATTTGTCGGTTCCCACGCCCGAAAGGTACACGTTGACGTGCGGCTTATTGCTCACGCGGAACGACGTCAGCAGCACCACGGCAATAAACGCCACGATAACCACCATCAGATACATGGCGTCCTTGCCGATAACGTACGGCACGCGGCCAAACACCATGGCCAAGTAAGGCGACACCAGACCGCTCGAGATAACCGGGAACGCCACGCAGCACAGAATCAGCAGCGCGGCGATGGTGTTGAGCGCCATCCATTCGGTCTTATGAACATTGACCTCAACGTTTTGAGCCGTGGGGTCGACGCCCGAAAGCTTGGCAAGCCACTTGCCCCAGAAGAAGAACGTCGCAGCCGAGCCAAAGGCCAGCACCATGATCATAAGCACGTTGCCAGTCTGCGCAAACGCCACCAGGGCACCCCACTTGGACACGAGCATGCCAAACGGCGCCACAAACATGCCCATGATGCCCAGCATCATCAGGCGCGTCAGGTGCGGCATGCGGCTGAACATACCGTCCATGTCCTCGATATCGCGACTGCCGATATGATGCTCGGCCGTGCCCACGCACAGGAACAGCAGCGACTTGGCCACCGTGTGGAACAGGATCAGGAAGATGGCCGCCCATACGGCCTCGGGCGCGCCGACACCCAAGCAGGCACTGATGAGGCCCAAGTTGGAAATGGTGGAGTACGCGAGCACGCGTTTGGCGTTGCTCTGCGAGATGGCCATGAGGGCAGCGAGCAAAAACGTGATGGCACCCACACTCGTGACCATAAAGCCAGTCACGGGATAGATGGCATAGAGCGGGCTCAGCTTGACCATCAGGAACACGCCGGCTTTGACCATGGTTGACGAGTGCAGCAGGGCGCTCGTGGGCGTAGGGGCAACCATGGCACCCAACAGCCACGTGTGGAACGGCATCTGTGCGGCCTTGGTGAGTGCGGCGAGCGACAGCAGGACGACCGGCATCACCAGCAGCGCGGATTGCGCGGTTCCGGCGCCGGCAAGCTCGACCATGCCCGAGATGGTCAGCGGCATGCCGTTAACGTGCAGATACATGAGTCCAGCCAAAAACGCGATGCCGCCCAGCATGTTGAGGATGATCTGGGTAAAGGCGTTCTTGATGGCCTCGGGCGTGCGCGTGTAGCCAATCATAAGGAACGAGCACACGGTGGTGATTTCCCAGCCGCAGAACAGCCACTCAAGGTTGTCGCTCGTCACGATGACGAACATGGCCGAGAGGAACAGGAACATAAGCGCCAGGAACTGCGGGCGACGGTCGGGCACGGTCTGCCCGCGCAGCGCGGCCTCGTGCTCGTCATGGGCCTGGAAGTCCTTCATATAACCCAAGGCATACACGCAGATTAGGCTGCCGACGATGCCGACGGCGAGCACCATGATCACGCTCATGTAGTCCAGGTAGAGCGGCGTTGCCGTGACGGCTTCGGCCGCGGGCAACGTCATGGCTGCAAAGGCGAGCGAGCCCACCAGCTGGACTATGCCGAGCACCGTGGTGAGCGCGTTCTTAAATTTGTGCGCGTTGTACAGGATTACGGCGCACAGGATGACGTCGATGACGGAGCTGATGATCGAGAGCACATGCGAGGTGTCGGGGGCAACCTCAAAGCTCTGCGGACCCGTGCCAAAAAACATGACGGCGACTACAACTGTCACCGCCATAATAATGCCGGAGCCTATGAGCCCCACCGCATCGCGAGCGCGGTCACCGCGCGCGAGCAGCATGCCCAGCGCCGGTACCAGCGGAAACAGGGTAAGGAAATACAGTAGCGTCATACCATCACTCCCCCATGCAAAAACGCTGCAATTGTTTAACGTTATAGCTCAATTGATGAGTAGCGGCAGCGGGTTTTCGGTCAACTGGGGAGTTTTAGGCGTACGGGGCAAGGGTACGTCCGCATTGGAGTAGAGGGGTGACGCGGCTTATAGGACAAAATGTGTGTCCCGATAGAACATCCGTTTCCATCCATTAATCCAGCCAGAACGGGTACGGGTCCCTGTGGTGGAGGTCCTCCCACACTGCCCTGTCGCCCCACTCCGGCCCTCCGTCGTCACGCGACGGCGAGGCGGAGTAGACGCTGAACAGGAAGTCGATGTCCGCGTCGGTCGGCATCGTGGCGAGCTTCTCGCGCGCCGTCCTCGCGTCCCCCGAGTGCGCGTGGCACCACCAGAACACCGCCTTCACGCGCTTGACCGACGTCAGCCCCCGGTGGTTGCGCAGGACGGCCCTCAGCTGCGAGTTCACCCCTCCCTCGATCATGTTGTTGGTCGACGGCAGCGGGCCGGCCTTGGCCAGGGCGGGGTCGAGGTAGGTGAACAGCGTCCCCGCCGACACCAGCGACGACAGCGACGAGCGCGCCCGCCTCAGCCTCTCGTGGGTGTAGACCCTCCTGCCGTCCACCACGGTCCTGTCCTCCAGGAAGTCGGCCCAGAACCCGCACCAGTCGAGGTAGCGCTCGACCCAGAGCTCGGCCTGGTGCAGCGTCTCGATGCCCATGAGGTCGCGCGCGATGAGGTAGAGCTCGCGCCCCGCCTGGAGCTTCGGCCGCGTCGTCGTGTAGCGCTTGACCTGCGAGAAGGCGTGGAAGGTGCACCTCTGGACCCTGGTGCGCGGCCAGGTCTCGCGCACGGCCCTGGCGAACCCGCTCCCGCCGTCGGTGACGACCACCTCGGGTGCCGGGATCGACGACATGGGGGCCGACCACGCCCCCGAGTTCTCGGACCTGGCCATGTACCAGGAGACCGCCCTCTCGCCGCTGCAGCATATGAGCGCCACGAGGTCGCGCGCGACCCAGATCCCGTCGACGTAGAGCACGCGGTGGAGCTCGCCGTCAGGGACGGGCATGGGCCAGACCTCCCAGAACTCGGCCGTCCTGCGCCTGAAGGACCGCCCGCCGCCCGGCATCGCCGCCTGGGAGTCCTTGGAGAGGAGCCACCCGAGGAACTCGTCCAGCCTCGTCGCCGTGTCGTCGTACCTCACCGTCGTCGACGCGCCGCAGGCCGTGCACCTCCACCGCTGGGACCCCGATGAGGTCCTGCCGTTGCGCTTGGTCCGACCGCCGCAGTAGGGGCAATAAACGGCCTTCATGGGCACCTCTTCCGAAAGGATATTTAACGGTTCCGGAAAAGGTTATCTACCTGCGGGAACGACAGCCAACCGGACACACATTCTGTCCGAGCGGTTAAAAGCGGGCACGGAATTTAAACGGCTGAAAAAGGGGCATCGACCTGCGCCGATGCCCCCCAACGTGGACACACATTTTGTCCTATAAGCCGGTGACGCTCCCTTACCGCAACGACAGACGCGCGGGCCACTGCGCGCGGTTTATTGACCACGTTGGAGGATGTCCCGATAGGCTCGCGCCGGTCCAAAAAGTTGGCGCGGCAAGAAAAATGCGCCCCGTGGGCGCACCATCCCGTTTGCTATTCCGCCTTTTTAACGCGCGGCTTGCGACCGCGCGGCTTATCGACCAGTGCGGACTCACCGCTCTCACGGTACTGACGGCACCAAGCCTTGACCGAAGACTCGCTGGGAATCTTGTGCTTGATCATGGCCTCGCGAACCGTCAAGCCGTTTTCCAGACGGTCCTTAACCACAGCGAGCTTTACGTCGTACGAATAGGTGTGATGATGCGAACCGGCATTGAGAACGGCGTCGGCACCGCCCACGGCATACGCGCGGGCCCACTGACGAGCCGTGGCCTGGGGAATGCCAAGCTCCGCGGCGAGGGCGCGATGACCGACCCCCTCTTGGAGGATCTCGACGGCGCGCTACCTAACCTCGGGCGCATGCGTGCGAGTCCTAGTTGCTTCCGACATACCTGCCACTTCCTAGCCTTAACCGTTAATCTGCCTTCTTACGTGCAAGTTAGATAGTAGCATTTTACTGTTTGCTCAAAGCAGTTAATTAAAATAGACGCGGCGTTATCTGGGCATTTGGCACCAAATTACGACATTTCTTTATCGATTATTTACGCTGGTAGCTGACTCACGGCTAATCGTCATTCGCTTGTCAACAAAATTGGCATCTCTTTATGTCCTTTGGTATAGAGGATATGGTTATTAACCCCTCCCCCAATAATTTTGAGTGATCTGCGAGGCAGTAGACGTCCGCACTCCTCATGATTACCGCGCATTGCCATCCACCGGAGCAAAACAAAAAGGGCGAGACCTGCGCGCTTGCAGGCCCCGCACCGGTTGACATCCGACGGGACACAGCCGGGCGAGACGGATCCGTGCTACCGACCCGCCTGGCCGTGAAGTTAACTACAGCTCGTTGGCCGCGTGATATGCCGTGCGAATGGCGCTCGCGATGTCGGCGGTGCGCTCGCCCGAGCAGTCTCCCACGCAGGTCACGGGCACCGTCACGCCATCCAGGTCAAACGCGTTGGCCTTGGAGCCCACGGCCATCACCACGTAATCGCAGGCGATCTTTACCGGCTCCTCGGCGCCGTCCTCGGTAGTGCGAATGGCCTCCACGCCCTCGTCGGTAATGGCGGTCAGGCGGGTCTTCACGTGCTGCTCCACGTTGTGCTCTGCAAAGTCGCTCATAATCAGCGGCAGAATGGTCTCGGACTCGCCCGCGGCAATCTTGTCGAGCATCTCGACAATCGCCACCTCGCAGCCGCGCTGCAGCAGGTACTCGGCAGTCTCGGTGCCCACCAGGCCACCGCCAATGACGGCGACGCGGCCCGTAAGCTCCACCTTGCCGGCCAGCACGTCCCAGCTCGAGACGACCTTGTCCGAGTCGGCACCCGGAACGGGGATGACCACGTCGTGCGCGCCCACGGCAACAATCGCAGCGTCGGCGGCGTTGAGGTCCTCAGCGGTAGCGGCATGGCTGAGCTCAACCTTCACGCCCAGGCCGGGCAGAATCTTCTCGTAGTACTCAACCGAGCGCATGATCTCATCCTTGCGCGGAGGCGCAGCCGCCAGCACAATCTGGCCACCCAGATGATCGCTCGCCTCGTAAACGGTCACGTCGTAGCCGCGCTTGGCCGCCACGCGTGCGGCCTCTAGGCCGGCGATGCCGCCGCCCACCACGGCGATCTTCTTGTCGCCCTCGCCCGGCTTAATGGCTATGGTCGCCTCGTCGCCGTTCTCGGCATTGAGCACGCACGAGATGTACCTGCGATTTTGAATCGCATCGACGCAGCCCTTGTTGCAGTTGAGGCACTCGCGAACGGGCTCGCCCGTGGCGGCCTTCAGCGCAATGTCGGGGTCGCACATGAGCGAGCGGCCGTAGGCGATGATGTCGGCCGCGCCGTCTTCCAGAATCTTCTCGCCGGCCTCGACCGAGACAACACGGCCGACGGTTGCCACCGGCACGGAAACCAGGGCCTTGACGCGCTCGGCCACGGGCAGCGTCCAGTTGTAGGGCATGGCGCCCATGGGCGGAATGGTGTCTCCCATGTTGCCGGTGTGGTTGGCCTGCGCGACCTGGATCATGTCGATGCCCGCGCCCTCGAGCAGCTTGGCGAACTCGCAGGCCTCGTCGGGCTGCAGGCCGCCCTTGCCGCGCGGCGTGCCGTCGGGGTTCTCCATGATCACGGGGAGCTTGTACTCCACCATCAGCTGCGGCGCTGCTTCCTTAATGGCAGCGACGACCTCGAGCGCATAGCGAACGCGGTTCTCGAACGAGCCACCATACTCGTCGGTGCGCTTGTTGAGGATGGCCGAGCACAGCGAACCCACCAGACGGTCGCCGTGGACCTCGATGGCGTCGATCCCGGCCTGCTGCGCGCGGGCGGCCGAGGCAGCGATGGCCTCCTTGATCTGGGTGAGCTGCTCTACGCTCGCCTCGTTCACAAAGTGCTGCATGTCGTGGTGCAGCTTGGCGTAGGCCTGGTTGCGGATCTCGTTGGACTCGGCCATCTTGGCGGCAAAGGTCTCCTCGTCGCCGGCGGCCTTGGCCTCCTGCGCGGCCTTGGCGGCGACCATGGAACCCATGACCATGCGGCCGACACCGGGCACGTCGTACTCGGGGTGGAACAGCTGCAGCGCGACCTTGGCACCGTGCTTGTGGACGGCATCGGCCAGCGCCTTAAACGTGGGGATCTGGGCGTCGGTTGCCAGCTTGGGCGTGGGGCTTGCGGTCATGACGGGGGCAACGTCGCCGATGACGATGTAGCTCACGCCGCCACGGGCCAGGCGCTCGTAAAAAGCCAGGCTGCGCTCGCCAATGGAACCGTCGCGCTCCTCGTAGCCGGTGGTGAGCGGCGGGAACATAATGCGGTTTTTGAGCTCAAGGGGGCCAACCGTAATGGGCTGGAGCAGCTTGGATGCAGGTGCGGTCATGAACATTCCTCTCTTGTAGGCGCGACGGCGATGATGCCGCGTAGTTGTCTAGAGGATATGGCATGGGGGCACAGCGGCACAACGGAAATCGGCGAATATCAGGTGGCAGCAGGTGGATGGGGCGTGGCGGCCCGTCGGTTTGTCTCAATCTGTAACAGTTACTCGGCAAAACCGGGTCTTACTGTTACAGATCGAGACAAACACGACCCAACCCACCGGTATATCTCGATCTGTAACACCTAGCCGCCCAAATCGGGTCTAGATGTTACAGATCGAGATTTTGTTTGAGAGGCCGAGAATTGGACCGAAAACACGATCCCGAAATAACAAAAAAGCTCGCCGGCTAGGCCGACGAGCTGCAAGTTCTTGGTCGCGGGGGCAGGATTTGAACCTACGACCTCCGGGTTATGAGCCCGTAGTTTCTAAACTTGTTGACACTCTTTGAGACTGTTTGACACCGCTATATAGGCAGGTAGATATACATTTCTTTCAAAAACACCAAATAGCGGTTCTGTTCGATTTCGACCAAAATTCGACCACTGAAATCTTGACTTTCGCCACTGCGTGGCATACGCTCGGAGCAGCGCACCCGAAGCGCCCGCTTCACGGGCCGCACGGGCGTGCTGCTCCGAGCGTATGCCACGCAGCCATGGAGTCACATTCGTATTCATTTGACCAAAGGATCGGCGCATGAGCAGGCCTCTTGTCGTTGGTAAGGGAAGCGCCCTTAAAAGCAAGACGCAGAAAAACGTGTACTATATCAGGCACAACATGGGCAAAGACCCCATTACCGGCAAATATAGGTACTCACCTCGCCGAAAGGTCTACGCAAAGAACAAGTCGGAATTGAGAGCCGAGCTCGAAGCATATAAGGCTGAGCTCAATAGCGGACTCACCATCAAAGACCCCGATAAGACCGTTTATCAGTACACCAAAGAGTTCCACAAAGATCGCGTGGACGCCGAGACCATCAGCCCGCTTGCCCTTGACCGCGAAGAGCTTGAAGTTAAGGAAATACAGGAGCTTTTCGGCAATTATCCCGTAAAAGACCTGAGGCCCCACATAATAAACGCCGGCTATGCTGAAGCCCGCAAAAGTGGAAGATTCTCCGAATCTGAGCTGCATAAAATCAGTGTAAAACTGAATCAGATTATGAAGGCCGCCATGCTTGACGACCTGATTGTCAAGAACCCCTGCGCCGGCACCGTCATCCCGCGGCCCAAAGGAAAAGAGAGGCAGGCTCTTTCCCTCGATGAAGCCCGGAGGCTTCTCTCCCTCCTCCTTTCACAGGAGATGGACTCCCACAGAATAGGCACCCTCTTGTTGCTCGATACCGGCATGCGCCGCGGAGAGATGCTCGGACTCAGATGGGGCGACGTCCATTTTGGCGACGGCTATGTCCGCATCGACGGACAGTATGCCGCCGACAAGCTGGTCAGAGACCCAAAGAGCTCAACGGGGAAAAGGTCCGTCTCTTTGAGCCCGCTTGCACTCGAGAGGCTCGCCGCCTGGCGCGAGCTTCAGCGCACGCTTCTCGCCGAAGTCGACCTCGAACAGGCTTCCAGCACCCCGATTGTGCACACATTAGTCGATCCCCAAAGAAACACGAGGGCAAAAACTAAAGATGACGAAAAAGGAAAGAGGGGGCCAATCGCCATCGCGCACATGGACCCAAACTGCTTTTCGCGATGGTTCCGCGAATGGTGCTCGGACTATGGCTTTGGGCAGTTCAGAGAAATCACGCACTACATCGAGCGAGACGGAAAGATGTACGCTCGAGGTACAAAGTACTCCGGCCTGACCCCGCATATGCTCAGGCACACGCAGGCGACGTTGCTGATCGGAGAGAACGTCGACATCAAAACCGTCAGCAGCCGCCTCGGGCACAGCACCGTCAAGCTCACGCTAGACACCTATGCACACGCAATTGCCGCCAAGGACCAGGCAGCCGCCAACACGATCGGCAACTTGCTTTCAAATTAAATCAGCTCTTCGCTTTCGATGCGCTTCGCCTCGCGTTCGCCCTCTTCCTACTGTTCCTGGCGTTCTTCGCTCTCGTGCATTCCTCTGAACAGCATCGCGATTTGCCGTTTGCGGTGTCGTCGAACGGCCGGCCACAGTGCTCGCATATTTTGACGACATCAACCGAATAGCTCTTTGCAAGCGCAACCCAAAGGCGTGTAGCAGCATCGGGCACGCAAAGGTCGAAAGAGGAGCCGCGACCATAATCGATGACGCCATTAGCCATCTGCGTCGGACTCTGCCGCTTGGGCTCGAGGATTCTCCTCCACCTATAACCCGCGCAGCGCGAGAACCACTCCGTCATGTCCTGCACCAGATGCGAGGCCAGGGATTCCTCGGTCTTGAGAACGCGCTCGGAAGACTCGTCGAGCCCCCTGAGAGCATCACCAGGCACCCTTGCAACAAAAGACGGACCTGGAAAGTCAGTTTCCCCAACCGTCTCCATAAAGGACAATGTATCGTTCTTGCACCACCTGACATACGAACGCTCGACCATGGCAGTTCCGGGCTCAATCCTTTCATTGATCACCGTCCACTCGCCACCGCGCTTAAGTCCGCCCACGAAACCATCCCTAAACTCATGGTCGCTAGGGATTTGCAGGTTGGTGAGAACCACGTACGCGGTTTTATTTGCCTCAATGTTGCCAAAGCAATACACGCGCCAATAGGGATCCAAAACCCCCAGCGAAGACGGCGAACCCATCTCGACCGACGAAGCCAGGGAGGAAATCTTCATTGCCCCGACGACCGAAAGCCAGGCATCAAGCGGTTCGTCGATTTCATAGGGACCGACTCTCCCCACAAAGCCAAACAAAGGACCGGTTACGCGCGCCGCGGCAGCGAATCTCTCCCAAGGGTCGATGTTGGAAGCCTTGTCACCGGGATGCGGCGCGTCGTCGACGCGGCAAACCGGTGCCGGCACTTCTGACAGGGCGAGCAGCATTGCACCAACGCTTCCGTAATCTTCCAATTTACAAAACGGCAGAACGCCTTCCGGAAGACCGTCAAGAACCACGGAGCGAATCAGGCCGAAAGCAAGGTCCTTGTCCGCCCCCGGCGCGTCTGTTTCCACACTCGACGGCCTGTTCGGCATACCGATTGACTCTTCGCGATAGGTGAAGCTCATGTGATCGCCAGCACTCTCGCCCGCAACGTCCGGAACGAGACGACCGTTCTCGTGAAATTCAAGCCCGTCCTTCGTCTTATAACCGACCTGAACCTGACCGGTCGCGGGATCAAGCGGCATAATCGGCCAATCTCGCCATTCATCTTCAGGCGGCAAAGACGACTCTCCCTCCTCCACAACGTCGATAGTCCTTGAGTCCGATTCGTCACTCTTGACGTCGGTCAGCAGCGATTCAATCTTCTTTTTAAAAATATTGATAAGCATCATCGCAGGTAAACCCCCGTAATAGGTGATGTAATACCCCGGTTTATGCCCACTGGCGGCATTGTGTAGTCACGGAGCAGTTCCCGTCCCGTACCACACATACCGAAGGAGGCATTCACATGGACGACAATGAAACGCCCGACATCCAGAACGGCCCGATTCTCACCCGTGATGAGGTCGCCGACAAGCTGCATCTCACCCCCGACACCGCCGGCCAGCTCATCGCTCGCACCGACATGGGCATCTACCTTTGCCGTCGCACATATATTTATGAGCGCGATCTCAACGCCTTTCTCAGCGCCCTGCGCGGCAAGGGCGGTGAGTAGCGTGATTGACTACGAGGGTCTGCCCGCGACCAAAAACTATTACGACACCCTCGGCACCGTCATTACACCCAAGGCCTGGCAGGCGCTGCGCGGCCCCCGTCGCAACGCCCATCGCATCCCCCCGAACACCCCCGAGCTCATTGCCGAGCGCGCCGCCGTCATCTTTGCCGCCAAGACCGCAACCGCAAAAGAAGAAGAGTCTGCGCGCCTCTCCGCCGGCGCGTGGATTTGGATTGCCCGCGACGACGATAACGCTGCGGCTGCGGAAGCCGTTGCCATCGCGATGTCCTCATGCGAGCGCACCTCTTTCACAAGCGCGCCGGAGCTCGCCAAAGCCTGGAACGGCGGCGAGCTCTTTGGCCCGAACTCAAAATCGCACGCCGTCGACCCCTATCGCGACCCTCCCGTACTCGTCATCGCAGACGTCGGGGCCAGCCGTATGCGCGAGGAGACTGACGCGCTCCTCGAGCTGCTCGGCGACCGTCGACGCCACAAACGCGCAACCTTGTTCGCATCAACGTTCACCGGAAAAAGCGTCGGCCGAGCGCTTGGGGCAGCCGGAGGAAACCCCGAACGCATACACGAGCTCATCGAGCTGATTAGCGCCGGGGTGCGCGAAGGGAGGCAGTCGTGACCAGCACGAGGGCGCGAGCTCCGCCCTACAGCGGTATTCGCCATTAGCAGCTTTTCTATACGTCTCAACATTTAGGAGGTACTTATGCGGCATCAGACTGTCGTAGTCCAGACGGACAGCGGTCCGGCCCTTGTCTTCGACACCGCCAAGAAGCGCTATGTCTACCATGGCAGCCAGGACACCCCCGTCCTCAACCCCGAGCACACCGAAGACGCCCAGAGCGTCTGGATCCCGCAGTTCAAGCAGGCGATTCCGAACGTTCCCCGCACTTTCATGGCGTTTAGCCCCACTGACGAGGCCGTCGACGCGATGGATTGTCTCGCTGCCATCGACGAGTGCTATGGCATCCCCGACTACGAGCTTGTCAAGATCGCAGCTCGCGCCTATGTCGTCAACGGCACCGGCGCGGCGCACGACGCGTTTGTCAAACGCTTCGCGGCTCGACTCGAGGACATCACCCAGGAACTCGGTGTCTTCGGCGCGGTCCCCATTGGACTCGCCGATCGCGCCCCCTTGCCCCTCTTCACCGTCGAGGACATCGACGACTAGCCCATCGTACGCCGCCGCCCGAGCGGGCGGCGGCCCTCTCACATCGAAAGGAAAACCATGCTCAAGAAAAGTGCCGATAAGAACCACAAGCCCCTCACCCTCAACGGCCACTCCTTCCGCATCCCCTCGGACGCCGAATGCCTGCTCGACGGCTGGAGCACCTACGGCGTCCAGCCCATCGTTATCGAGCCCGCAGAGAAGATCGAGGGCATCCCCGGCGCCTTCGTCATCGCGTCCCACTCCTCCGTCCCCAACATCCCTTACGTCGCGCCCGCCATCGTCGCGGAAATCGCCAGGCGCTGGCCCGGCATCGACCCCCGCGAGCTCGCCAGGGTCATCGTCGGGGTCGCCCGCAGCGGCGATCGCTCTTACACCCCGGACAGCGTCCTCCGCGGTATCGATAGCATCCTGGACCTCGATGCGACGGGAGTCGTGAACAAGCTTGTCGCCTATCCTCCCCTCCCGGCAGACCAGGCGCCCGAGGGCTATCCCAACGTCCTTCTCGAAGACGAGTAGGGCTCAAGCGGGGCGGATCGACAACGGTCGGTCCGCCCCTGCTTTCGGGCCGATGATCACCGCACATCGAAGAGAGGACCGAATGACAGCAGCAACAAAGAACGTCAGCGTGAAGCTCGACTCAAAGCTCTACACCGCCCTCAAGACGCGGGCAGAGCTCAACGACTCCAACGTCAGCGACGAGATCCGCTCGCTCCTGCGCTCGGCGCTCGCCGCGGAGGGGCTCGACCTCTACGGCAACGAGGTCGCGGGCTTCATACGCGGCGTCGTCGACGCGCGATTGGACGTCGCCGCACTCGACATCGAGCGCAAGCTCGACGCCACCGAGGACCGCATCGCCGCGGTCCTCTCGCGCCCCATGACCGCCGCCATCATGGCCGGCCTCATGTCGGCCGACGTCCTCAAGGCCTCCTACGCCTCGCTCGACGACGTCCCCGTCGCGGACATCTGGAAGAACTACCTCGCGCAAGCCGGCGAGCTCAGCCGCGCCGGCCTCGGCCAAATCGACGAGGTGAAGCTCCACGCGCGCGAGCGCGCCGATGGCTAGCCTGCCCGTCATCGTCAACCACTCCGTCGTCCGCGCGGGGGCGTCCGCGAGGGCGTCCGCCGCGGGACTGGCGGCATACGCCGGCACCCGCCGCGGCGTCGTCATCGAGGTCAGCGAGGCCGACGGCAGGAGGCTCGGCGTCGACGGCCTGGCCGCCTACGCCGCGAACAGGACCGGCTCGACCGGCGGCCTCTGGGGCGCGGACGGCCCGGTCGCCGTCGCCGAGGCGAGGCGCGCCATCGCCCAAAACGGCGGCGCGGGGCTCACCACCGTCGTCACGGTCCCGAACGACATCGCCCCAGATGCCGGCCTCGACCGCCTGGACGCCTGGCAGGCCCTGGTGCGCTCTGAGTGGCCGAGGCTCTTCTCCGAGATGACCGGCGTGCCCGAGAGCCGCGTGGAGTTCTATGCGGCGATGCACATCAACGGCACGAGCCACCACGTCCACATCCTCACGGTCGACCGCTCGGGCGACTGGGACTCCCTGCTGCCAAAGGGGAAGATGGAGGCGGCCAGGCTCGAGATCTCCTCGAAGGCCATGGCACCGCTGCTGCGGGAAGCGTACATCGAGCGCGACCTCGCGAGGAAGGCGGCCCTGGAAGCAGTTGCACGAATCGACCGCGGAAAGCTCGACATCGGCCTGCCGCCGAACGGAAGGATCGAGGCCGCCCACCTCAGGCGTTTCCATCCGGAGGCCTCCGCCGCGTTGAGGGAGGCCCTCGGCCAGGCGGCGTCCGACTCCCCCGCACTCGCCGGCGCACTGGAGCGCCACAAGAAGGCGGTCGAGAGGTGCGCCGACCTCAAGTGCCTGACCGGTGAGGCGCGGGATGTCTACGTCCGCAAGGCAGCCGCCGACCTCGGCCTCCGGTGCAAGAACGCGGCGCTGCGGGTCATAGCCCCAGACAGGACGCCGGCTCGCGAGGAGGTGCCGACACGACGCGCCGCGCCCCAAACCGGCCCCGCGACGGAGAGGCGGCGGGAAGCCGGACTCGCCACCGAGGCCCGCTCCTGCATCCCGAAGGCGCGCCTCGAAAGGATCGCACGAAAGGCCGCGCGCGGCCGGGCCCTCGAGCCGGCAGACCTCAGGGGGTGTCCCACGGCGGACTGGGCATTCAGGCGCGCCCCGTCGGCAGGCACCGCCCTAGGGCGCGCCGCCGCGATGGCGACCCTGGTCGCCAGGGAGACCACGCGGGACGCCAGAGGACGCGACATGGGAGACGAGGCCGGCGAGAGGGCGCTGAGACTCATCGCCGCGACCCTGAGGGTCCTCGCCTCCGGCGGCACCGGGCCGTCGAGCGTCCCCGCAGTGAAGATAGCGAACAGGATAGAGAGGACGATCACGAGATGAAACCGAAATCCTTCAACCGCGACATGAAAAGGGAGCTCGCCGGCACGCTCGCGGCCCACGGCGTCGCCGCCGTCATAGCCTGCGCCGCGGCCGCCGGCGCCTGGGACTACGCCAGGTGGTGGACTCTATCCCTCATCTCGGGCCTCTCCGTCCTGCTGCGGCTGCCCACGGCCGACCCGGGCCCCGAGCCCACCTACGTCTTCCGCGGCCCCCTCGAGGCGGCCGCCGACGCGGCGGCGTCGGGCCAGGCGGGCGAGCTGCTCGCGGCGCTCGCCCTCGTCGCGGCCTCCGTCCTCGCGCTCGGATTCGTTTCTTGGGGCCGTTCATGGGCGAGGCTCCACGACGGGACGTTCGCCGGCGACCGCGCGCCCACGCGCACGCACGGGGACGCCTGGCTCGAGTCGAGGCCCTCCAGGGTCGCGAGGCGCTGCCCTCCTTGGGACGGGAAGGCCGCCGCGGAGGGGCTCGTGGCGGCCGGCTGCATCGGCGGCGGGATCGCGATGGTCCCCGCCGTCCACTGCCTCATAAGGGCGGGCAGTGGAGCCGGCAAAAGCAGACGCGCGCTGGCGCCATCAATTGCGGCGGCGATCGACCGCAACGCCCACGGGATCCCGACGTCCGTCATCGTCCACGACCCGAAGTCCGAGATCCGCGCATGGACCGAGCCGCTCGCCAGGAGGACCGGGATGGAGGTCGTCGCCATCCGGCTCGACGAGCCCGTCAAGTCGGCGAGGTTCAACCCCCTCGACCGCGCCATCGCGGCACTCGGGACCGAGGGCACCGCCGGCGCCGTGGCCGAGCTCCGCGAGCTGTCGTCCGCCATCGTGCCCGACGCCTTCTCCTCGGGCCAGAGGTTCTTCACGGACGCCAGCCGCAACCTGCTGACCGGCCTCTGCCTGCTCGCGATTACGGACGATCGGATCCCCAACGGCGCGCGGAACCTCTCGACCGTGCTCGCGCTCCTGGAGCCCCGTGACGGGAAGAGCGCCGTGAAGTCGCTGGAGGAGCTCGCCGCGGACCTGCCGGCGGGAAACCCGGCGCGCCAGTTCCTCCTCGTCGCCTCGTCGAACGGCGGCGGAGGGGAGGCCCTCGTCTCCACCGCGCGCAACTACCTCATGTCCTTCTGCGACGACGACGTCAGCCGCATGCTCTGGGGCGGCGAGGTCGACCTCGCATCGGTCGGGCGCAAGCCGACCATCCTCTACATCGCCAGCGCGACGGACCGCGGCGACCGCGGCGCGCTCGTCTCGTGCATCTTCTCGCAGGCGCTGTCGGCGCTGCGCGAGACCGCGCGCCTGTCCGGCGGCAGGCTGCCGGCGGAAACCCTGCTCGCCATCGACGAGGGGTCCGGGATCCCCAAGATCCCCCGCCTCCTCGGCGACCTTGCCGAGGTCCGGAGCATCGGACTGCACGTCGTCTTCGTGCTCCAGAACACCCATCTGCTCGAGGCGCGGTGCGGCTACTCCAGGGCCGAGTCGGACGCGCTGCTGGCGCTGCTCGGCACCCAGGTCGTCCTCTCGGTTGAGTCCGTCGGCGAGGCGGAGGAGATCAGCAAGCGCCTCGGCGACTACAGCGTCAAGACGACCGGGGAGAGCTCCACCAAGGGGACGCAGAGCTCCTCGTCCGGCAAGTCGTTCTCCGTGGCGCGCCGCCCGCTGATCACCCCGTCGGAGCTCATGGCCTGGAGCGCGCGCGAGAACGGTGCGCTCGTGATCGACGCGGGGGGACCGATGGCGCTCGCCAGCCTCGACATCACCGAGACGTTCCTGGGGCCGCTGCTAGGCCTGACACCGCCGGGGGCCGAGGGCGCGCTGCTCGCGCGGGCGCTCGAGGGGGAGGTCCGCAACACCTCCCCGGCACCGGTATGGCGCATCCCGGAGAAGCCGAAAAAGCCCAAGGGGTCGCCGTCCGGCGGCAGGAAGCGCAAGGTGTCCGCCGCGCCCGACGGGTTCTGACGCGTCATACGGCCCTGCCTGCAAAAACCGCCCGCCGTCATACGGCACGCGAGGCGCGTATGACGGCGGGCCGTGACCGCCTTCCGGGTTAACCGGCCACGCTACCAGCGGCAACGAACTCGGCACGCCGAGTTGCGCCGTAAAATCCCGGGCGCCCGTAGTGCGCCCTTATCCTGCTCATGATGGCGCACCTCGACCCAAAGGCCCTCCAACACATCGTCGAACCCGAA
>CATZIG010000020.1 GCA_958419975.1 uncultured Collinsella sp. | reverse complement strand
GATGCCTCCGAGGCTGCTCAGACCGCTGTCGACGCCGCCCTTGCTGCCGAGGATTACCCGGCCGCATTTGCCGCCCTTGCCGCCCTGCGCGCCCCCATCGACCGCTTCTTCGACGAGGTCATGGTCATGGACAAGGACGAGCAGCTTCGCGATAATCGCCTTAAGCTGCTCAACCGCTTCGAGGCCGTTTTCTCCGGCATCGCAAACATCGGTGAGCTTGCTCGCAAAAAGTAAGCCAGCCTGCGCATAAGCGCAAAAGGAGCCCCGCATGGATTGCCCGGTCACCGCTCGTCCCACCGTTATCGTTATCTCCGACTCGCTCGGTGATACCGCTTGTGAGGTGGTGCTTGCGGCGTCCGGGCAATTTGATGAAGGGGCTTTTCGTCTCTTGCGCCTGCCCAAGGTGAACTCGGTGGAGCAGGTCAAGTCGTTTGTGGGTCCGCGCGTCGATGCCGATCATCGCGATATTGCCGTGTTCCACACCATTGTCGATCCGGCGCTTCGCGCCCGTGTGCTCGATTACCTGGGCATGCTGCATATCCGTTCGGTCGACCTGATCGGCCCGACGCTCGCCGTGCTGTCGTCGCTCATCGGTGTGCCGCCCAAGGGCGTTGCGGGCGTGATTCACAAGACCGATGACCGCTATTTCCATCGTATCGAGGCCATGGAGTATTTCGTTGAGCACGATGACGGGCGCGGCTGCGACGATCTGTCGGGTGCCGATATCGTGCTGCTGGGCGTATCGCGCACGTCCAAGACGCCGCTGTCGATGTATTTGGCCTATCAGGGCTACAAGGTCGCCAATGTCCCACTGGCGCATGGCATGGAGCCGCCCAAGTCGATTTACGAGGTCGACCCGATGCGCCTGTTCGGCCTGATTTCGACCGTCGATGTGATTTCCGAAATTCGCGATAGCCGCTTGGGCGATGACTACGCTCGTGCCGTTGCCGGCTCCTATGCCGAGCCTGAGAGCGTGCACAGCGAGCTCGAGGAAGCCCGTGCGCTCATGAAGCGCCTAGGCTGCTTTGTGGTGCGTACCGACGGCAAGGCCATCGAGGAAAGCGCTGCCGAGATCATTAGCCACTTGGAGGAAATCCAAGAAGCCCGTGCCCGCCGCGCCGCCCGTCGAGCCTAATAGTAGCTGCATTTTGATAAAGCGATTTAGCAAAAATATCGCATCTGACCTGCACTTTCTTACAGTGGTATCTTCATAAGGTAATCACCTTTACCTACCGTTTACCGCCAGTTTTAGCACGTTTACCAAACCGCGCATCCTCTGCTTAAGCCCGCTCAAAACCCGCCGTATAGTTCCCTCACGGCCCGCATTTGGCGGGTCGATTCGTTACCGCGGTCGTGCGGTAAGTGCATGAAAGGGGAAGTATCGTGAGCGATTGCAAGAGGGTTTACCGTTTTGGAACCGACGCCCAGGGCACCTGTGTCACTGAGGGCGACAAGTCCATGAACTTCGTGCTTGGCGGCAAGGGCGCAAACCTTGCCGAGATGAGCCGCATCGGCCTGCCGGTTCCCGGTGGCTTTACCATTACCTGCCAGACTTGCGTCGAGTACTCCGGTGCCGGCAACGTGTGGCCCGAGGGCGCACTCGATGAGATCGTTGCTGCCGAGGCGGACCTCGAGGCCCGCTGCGGCAAGAAGCTCGGCGACGCCTCCGATCCGCTGCTCGTGTCGGTTCGTTCGGGCGCTCCGTTCTCCATGCCCGGCATGATGGACACGGTCCTCAACTTAGGCCTCAACGACGACTCCGTTCAGGGGCTCATCGCCCAGACGCAAAATCCGCGTTTTGCTTGGGATAGCTACCGCCGCTTTATTCAGATGTTCTCCAACGTCGTTATGGGCGTTGACGCCGACCTGTTCGAGAACGCCCTGACCCAGGCCCGTCTGGTCGCCGGCGTTCGCGTCGATTCCGAGCTTTCGGCTGAGGACCTGCAGGAACTCGTCGTGACCTTCAAGGGCATTTTCTCCGACAACGTCGAGGCCGCCCTGTATCCCGAGCTCGAGGTCGCTGACGGCAAGCCCGTCTTCCCGCACGACCCGGAGCTTCAGCTACGCCTTGCCATCCAGGCCGTCTTTGGCAGCTGGATGAACGAGCGTGCGTGCATCTACCGCAAGCAGCATGGTATTTCCGACGAGCTCGGTACCGCCGTCAACGTTCAGGCCATGGCCTTTGGTAATAAGGGCGAGACCTCTGCGACGGGCGTTGCCTTCACGCGCAACCCGGCCGATGGCACCAAGGAGTTCTACGGTGACTTTTTGGTTAACGCCCAGGGCGAGGACGTTGTCGCTGGCATCCGCAACACCGAGCCTATCGCTGACCTCAAGACCACCCCGGGCCTCGAGTCCGCAGGTGAGGAGCTCGAGCGCGTGTTCCTGACGCTCGAGGATCATTACCGCGATATGTGCGATATCGAGTTCACCATCGAGCAGGGCAAGCTCTGGATGCTCCAGACACGCGTGGGCAAGCGCACCGCCACCGCCGCCCTGCGCATCGCTATCGAAATGGTCGAGGAAGGCCTGATCACACGCGAAGAGGCCGTGAGCCGTATCGATCCCGCGCAACTCGACCAGCTCCTGCACCCGCAGTTTGACGCCTCCAAGAAGTACGAGGCTCTCGCCAGCGGTCTTAATGCCAGCCCCGGTGCCGCCGTGGGCGAGGTCGTGTTCTCGAGCGACGACGCCGTCGCGCGTTCCGCCGAGGGCCACAAGGTCATTCTGGTTCGTTGGGAGACCAACCCCGACGACCTGAAGGGCATGGTCGCCGCCGAGGGCATCCTGACCAGCCACGGTGGCAAGACGAGCCATGCCGCCGTTATCGCCCGCGGCATGGGTACGCCCTGCGTCTGCGGCGTTGAGCGCTTCCATATTGACGCCGCCGAGAAGGTCGTGCGCATCGAGGGCAGCGACCGCGTACTGCACGAGGGCGATGTCATCTCCATCGACGGCACCCAGGGCATCGTCGTCGACGGTCCCGTCGACCTGGTCTCCGCCGAGCTTACCGGCGACCTGGACACCATCCTGTCCTGGGCCGACGAGATTCGCCTGGACGAGACCTGCGGCCATGCCAACCATGTGCGCGTCAACGCCGACAACCCCGAGGATGCCGAGCTCGCCCTCGAGTTTGGTGCCGAGGCCATTGGCCTATGCCGCACCGAGCATATGTTCCTGGGCGATCGCAAGAACATTATCCAGAGCTTCATTCTGTCCGATGATGAAGCCGTGAAGCAGCAGGCCCTGGCCGACCTGCTCAAGGTTCAGACCGAGGACTTCCTGGCGATGTTCAAGACCATGTCCGGTCGCGATGTGGTCGTCCGCCTGCTCGATCCGCCGCTTCATGAGTTCCTGGATAATCCTCGCGAGCTCGAGGTCGCCATCACCAAGAAGGAAGCCGCCGGCGCCAGCGAGGAAGAGCTTGCAGCCCTGCGCGCCCGCCTGCGTCGTATCGACGGCATGGTCGAGTCGAACCCCATGCTCGGCCTGCGCGGCGTTCGCCTGTCCGTCGTCTTTAGCGATCTGCCGCTCATGCAGGTTCGCGCCGTCGCCACGGCCGCTGCCCGCCTTATCAAGGAGGGCGTCGACCCGCATCCCGAGATCATGGTTCCGCTCGTTTCCATTACGGCCGAGCATGTCCAGACCCGCGAGGTCATCGAGCGCGTGATCGCCGAGGTTTCCGCCGAAGAGGGCGTCGAGCTCAATATTCCCGTGGGCACGATGCTCGAGCTGCCGCGCGCCTGCATGGTCGCTGACGAGATCGCCCATCACGCAGACTTCTTCTGCTTTGGCACCAACGACCTCACCCAGACCACCTTCGGCTTCTCCCGTGACGATGCCGAGGCCAAGTTCATCCCGCTGTACATGCATAAGAAGATCTTGAAGGACAACCCCTTCGAGACCATCGACTCGGCGGTACTCGAGCTGGTGCGCATGGCCGTCGAGAAGGGTCGCGCCACCAATCCCTACATGCACTTTGGCGTGTGCGGCGAGCATGGCGGCGACCCCAAGTCCATCAAGGGCCTGTTTAACGTGGCCGACGTGGACTACGTGTCCTGCTCGCCCTATCGCGTACCCCTCGCACGTCTTGCGGCCGCCCAGGCCAAGCTCGCGGCCAAGCGTTCCGCGTAACTTTTTGGGTTTAGACGCCTAGTGTGGCCCCCCTTCATGCCGCCCGTCTCATTCGTGAGACGGGCGGTTATCATGTGCGGGTTTTGTCTTTTTGTCTGCGTAAAAAATTGTTCTTGCAGCAGAAACCCGCGCGTGTATACTCGAATACGTTTGTTCAACTACGTGCCGGCCAGAGTGGTACGGCACCTCTAGAAGAGTAAGGAATTGCACATGGATTACATCCGCGCAATCGAGCGTCAGCAGATCCGCGAGGACATTCCTCAGGTTCGCGTTGCCGACAACGTCAAGGTTCACTACCGCATTAAGGAAGGCGACCGCGAGCGCATCCAGGTCTTCCAGGGCGACGTCATCCGCATGGCCGGCGCCGGTGCCCGCGAGACCTTCACCGTCCGCAAGATGTCCTTCGGTGTCGGTGTTGAGCGTACCTTCCCGCTTCACAGCCCCAAGATCGCCAAGCTCGAGGTCGTTCGTCATGGTCGCGTCCGTCGCGCCAAGCTGTACTACCTCCGCGACAAGGTGTGCAAGGCTGCTCGCATCCCCGAGAAGCGCTAAGAAGATCGCAGCGTCTGTCCACTCGTTTGGACACAAGGGTCACCTTCGGGTGGCCCTTCTTTTTATCTGATTTGCATGCAAGGAGGGCCTGGTATGGCCAATATGACGAGCTCGGTTTCGGCATCGCAGGTTGCCGGAGAGCTGGCGAGCGCAACGTTTGAGGAGATCCCCGCCCTCGTGGAGCATTATCGCGAGGACCCGCGCCAGCAGGTGATCAAGGCTTGCGAGCGTGCTCTTAAGCGCCATGCCAAGGAACTTGCCGAGCGCGAGCGCGTCAATGACATGTACGAGCTTATGCATGAGCTTGGCGGCGATGGGGTGGTCGTTGGTGTCGACGAGGTGGGTCGCGGATCGGTGGCCGGTCCTTTGACGGTATGCGCTGTCTGCCTTCCTATGGAGCCGCGCGTCTGGGGCATCAACGATTCCAAAAAGCTCACGCCGGCGCGCCGCGAGTTGCTCTCAGTGAAGATTGCCGAGGTGGCGACGGCGATCGGTTTTTGCCATATCGCGCCTAAGGATATCGATGAGATGGGCATGGCCCGTGCTATCCGTACCGCCGTTGCGGGCGCCGTGGCCGATACGGGGCTCGAGCCCGATTGCGTGCTTATGGATGGCAACCCCTTGGGCGCCGTTCCTAACGAGCGCGATGTGGTGAAGGGCGATGCCAAGATCGCCTGCATCGCCGCGGCGTCCATCATGGCTAAGGTCACGCGTGACGAGATGATGGTCGAGTACGACGCCGAGTATCCCGAGTACCATCTGGCCGAGTCGAAGGGCTATGCGAGCCCCGAGCACATCGAGGCGATTCGCAAACATGGACTTTGTCCGCTGCACCGCGTGAGCTTTTGCGGAAACTTTCTGCAGACTGAGCGCCTTTTCTAGGTCAATTGTGGAGACAGGGACCCCTGGCGTTTTGTAAACCAGCTGGTAGCGGGCCGTATGCAACACCATTGTTGCGTACGGCCCGTTTTTTGACGGCATTTGGTCAGCTTTTGGTTTGCTTCCGGTACTTACCCGCATGAAAGGTGCCCTCATCATCGGGACAATGCAGTGTGCGGGAAAGGAGACCCCATGAGTGCCGCAAGCAAAAAGAGCAAGACGCAGCAGCTCAAGGAGCGTTGGGAAAACGGCGAGCTCGATTGCGGAGCGATGACGCCCGAGTTTATCAAGGGACTCAGTCCCCGCGAGCTGGGCATGCTGGGCGAGCTGATCACCATCGACTACTTTAACGAGCGCGGCTACACCTTGCTGGAGCAGGGTTATCGTTGCACCGAGGGCGAGGCCGATCTGGTGCTGCTCGATGAGCTCGACGATGTCGTAGTGATGGCCGAGGTCAAGACCAGACGCGTCGCCCTGGATTGCAACACGCGGGTCTTTCCCGAGGAGGCCGTGGACGCCCAAAAGCAACGCCGCTACCGCCGCATCGCAAGTTGCTATCTCATGGAGCATTATCCGCTCAAGGCGATTCGCTTCGATGCCGTGGGTGTCACCATTCGCGGCGGGCATATCGCCGAGATCGAGCATCAGTACAACGCGTTCGATTGGCAGGTGTCGTGATGGCGTTCGAGACGTTTGCCGTTCACGCGGCCTGCATCCGCGGCGTCGAGGCGATTCATGTCACGGTCGAGGTCTCGCTTGCCGGCGGCGTTCCGGGCATTCAGATGCTCGGCATCCCGAGTATGGAGGTGATGGAGTCACGCGGTCGTATTCGCTGTGCGATGCGCTCCGCCGGGTTCGAGATCCCGCGCTCGGGCATTACGGTCAATCTGGCGCCCGGCGATATTCGCAAGACCGGTAGCGGCTTTGATCTGCCCATCGCCATCGCGGTATTGGCGGCCGATGGCCAGATTCCCCGCGACAACCTCGATCGTTGTCTTATCGCCGGCGAGCTTGGCTTGGACGGTACGGTGCTTCCTGTCAAGGGCGAGGTGGCGTTTCAGCTATTGGCGCGTGATATGGGGCTGTCTTTTATCGCCGGCAGGTCCGACCAGCATGTGCCGCTCGCGGGCGTGGATTGCGGATTTATCGACCATTTGTCTCAGCTTGCTCGCGGCATGGGCGATGCCGCGCGGCATTATCTGGATTCCGAGGGTGTGCAGGCTTCTTTTGAGCCCGAACTAGACTATGCCGACGTGCTGGGGCAGGAGGTTGCCAAACGCGGCATGGCACTGGCGGCAGCGGGTGAGCTCGGTTTGCTTATGATCGGGTCCCCGGGATCGGGCAAGACGATGCTTGCGCGCCGTATGACCGGCATCCTGCCTGAGCTTTCCGTCGAGGATCAGCAGGAGGCGCTGTGCATCCATTCGGTTTTGGGTGAGAACATTGATGGCTTGTTGGCGGGGCACCGGCCCTTCCGCAGCCCCCACCACAGTATTTCGACCGCAGGCCTTATCGGCGGCGGGCGCCCGGTGCACCCGGGTGAGATCAGCCTGGCTCATGGCGGCGTGCTCTTTTTGGACGAGCTTGCCGAGTTTCCCACGGGTGTGCTGCAGACGCTGCGTCAGCCCATCGAACGCGGCTACGTGAGGATCGTACGCGTCGACGGGGCCTTTACCTTTCCGTCGCGCTTTCAGCTGCTGGCTGCGAGCAATCCCTGCCCCTGCGGTTTTTTGGGCGATCGCGAGGTGCCGTGCCGCTGCTCGGCATCGATGGTCGAGCGCTATCGGGCAAAGCTGCGCGGTCCTTTGGCCGACCGTATCGACATGATGATCGATGTGACCCGTCCCGATCCCCAGGTGATTATCGAGGGCGCGGAGGGTATGTCGTCGGCCGAGTTACGTGACTACGTTGTGTGCGGTCGCGCTTTTCGCGCTTGGCGCGAATCCCGTATGGACGATGCGGATGCCGAGGCCGAGGATGACGAGACGCGGTCCATTGACGGCGTCGTTTCGACCTTTGAGCTCGATGATGCGGCGGAGAAGTGTGTGCTCGGCCTGTCGAAGCGCACGCATCTTACGGGTCGCGGCATCGTGCGCCTGGTGCGTATCGCGCGTACAATCGCCGACGTCGCCGAGAGCGAGCAGGTGACGCAGGACCACGTGCTTGAGGCGGCGATGTACCAGGGAAGGAGGGACCAATGATGGCCGAGGGGACCTTCGAGCTGCATCCAGGTGACGCGTTGTATCCCGAGACCGTTTTGGAGCTTTCTGATGTACCCCAGACGCTCTATGTGCGCGGCAATCCCGAGGTGCTTTCGACACCCGCGCTCTCCATCATCGGCGCGCGCAAGGCCTCGCCGTATGGTCTTGCCGTGGCAGAGCTTGCGGCAAAGGTGGCGGTCGAGGCGGGAGTGACGGTAGTTTCGGGCGGCGCGGTCGGTTGTGACCAGGCCTCGGGTTGGGCTGCGATCAATGCCGGCGGCAAACACGTCGTGGTGCTGGGGACGGGCGCCGACGTGGTCTACCCGCGTTCGAGCGCGGGGCTTATTACGCGCACACTCGATACGGGCGGCGCGGTCGTGTCGATCTCTCCGTGGGGCATGGGTCCGCGCAAGTTTGCCTTTCCGCGCCGCAATCGCGTGATCGCGGCCCTGTCGCAAGCCCTCTTTGTATCCGAGGCGGGTATGCCTTCCGGGACGTTTTCTACAGCCGAGGCTGCTATGGATTTGGGGCGCGAACTTCTTGCCGTGCCGGGGTCGATCCTATCGCCCGAGTCGCGTGGCACGAATTACCTCATTGCGAACGGTGCCTGCTGCATCATCGACGAGGAATCTGTCGAGATGGCTATCTCACGCATCTACGGTACCCTGCGCTACTCGCGCCCCGATGCTCCCGGCATTGCCGACCTGGATCCAACACAGCAGACCGTGATGCATGCGCTCATCGCCTCTCCGCTCAAGGTCGACGACATCGCGGCGCTCGTCTCGCTCGATGCGGTCGGCGTACTCAAACTCTTGGGTTCTCTTGAACTCGAGGGCCTTATCGAGCGCATGATGGATGGAAGGTATGCGCCCTCCAAGTTTGCCCTTCACGCCCAGACACCCTTCGGTCACAATGGAAAACGTGTCAATTAGAAAGGTGTTTGCAGATGCAGTTCGATCAGGTGACGGTTATCGGTGGCGGTCTGGCGGGTTCGGAGTGCGCGATCCAGCTTGCAGACCGCGGGTTTGCCGTAAAGCTGTGCGAGATGCGCCCCCAGGTGAGCTCCCCGGCCCACCATACCGATCATCTGGCAGAGCTCGTCTGCTCCAATTCGTTTAAGTCGACCCGTCCGGATTCCGCGGCTGGTTTGCTGAAAGCCGAGCTTGAGCGCATGGGTTCAGTCCTGCTCGATTGCGCCCATCGCGCGGCTGTTCCCGCCGGTGGCGCCTTGGCGGTCGACCGCGTCAAGTTTTCCGAGCTTGTCGAGGCCGAGGTTGCCGCCCGTCCCAATATCGAGGTCGTGCACGGCGAGGTCGCGCAGATTCCCGAGGGTCACGTGGTCATTGCCGCGGGCCCGCTGTGTTCACCGGCGCTGAGCGAAGAGGTTATGAAGCTCGTCGGTGGCGATGCCCTTGCGTTCTTCGATGCCGCGGCGCCGATCGTCGATGCCTCCACGCTCGATATGGACGTGCTGTTCTCGCAGTCGCGCTATGAGGGGCAGGGGAGCGGCGACTATCTCAACGCTCCGCTCAATAAGGAGGAGTACGAGGCCTTTATCGAGGCGCTTACCACGGCCGACCGCGTGGTGCTCAAAGACTTTGAGGGCGCCGATTTGTTCCAGGCCTGCCAGCCTGCCGAGGAAGTTGCGCGCACCGGCAAGGACGCCATTCGCTTTGGCGCCATGAAGCCCGTTGGCCTCACCGACCCGCGTACCGGACGTCGCCCCTGGGCGGCGATACAGCTGCGTGCCGAGAACAAGGAGAAGACCGCCTATAACCTGGTGGGCTTCCAGACCAACTTGACCTTTGGCGAGCAGAAGCGCGTCTTCCATATGGTGCCGGGCCTGGAGAACGCTGAGTTCTTCCGCTACGGTGTCATGCATCGCAATACCTTTGTCGACGCTCCGCACGTGCTCGATGGCACCTTTGCCGTGCCCGGTACCGGCGTGCGCCTGGCCGGTCAGATCACCGGCACCGAGGGGTACATGGAAGCCGTGGCGACAGGTCTGCTCGCGGCGCTCAACACCTATGCCGAGGCTATCGGTGCCGCGGGCGTCGAGTTGCCGCGTGTGGGTGCCCTGGGTGCGCTCGTGGGCTATGCGACCGATCCTGCCACCGTGGGCTATCAGCCTATGCATGTCAACTTTGGCCTGGTGCCGCCACTCGAGGATGGTAAGCGCCGCAGCAAGCGCGACCGCTATCAGGCCTATGCGGACCGTGCGCTCGAGGCCCTCGATGCCTACTTGGCCACGCGTTCCGACTTGTTTGGAGGCGACCGGTCATAGCCTTTGACCTGTACGACACCGTCGACTCTTTTATCGCCTATATCGCACGCGTTGAGGGGCTTTCTCCCAACACGGTGACGGCCTATGGCTCGAGGCTAGAGCGCTTTGCTGCCTGGTGCGAGCGCGAGGATATTGATGCTTTCGCTGCCGACGTGCGCACCATTCGTCGCTATCTTGCCGAGCTTTCGCGTGAGCAGGTGGCTCCCCGAACGCTTGCGGCGCACCTGTCGGCTATTCGATCTCTCTATCGCTGGATGGCTGCCGAGGGGATTGTCGAGGGCGATGCGGTCTCGGCGATCGCGTCGCCCAAGCTGCCGCGTGACCTGCCGGGCGTCCTTACGACCCAGCAGGTCGAGGCGCTGCTCAAGACGCCTGATACCTCAACACCCGCGGGACTGCGCGATGCGGCGATGCTCGAGTTGCTCTATGCCTCGGGTGCCCGCATCTCAGAGCTTGCGGCGCTCAATGTGGAATCCATCTCATGGTCCGAGCGCACGCTGCGCCTGTGGGGCAAGGGAAGCAAGGAGCGCATCGTTCCTCTGTATCGTCGTGCGCTCGATGTGACGCGTCTCTATATTGAAGAGGGGAGGCCGGAGTTGCTCGCTCGGGCAAAGCGCCGCGACCTCGCTACCGGGCCGCATCCGCTGCTTATATCGGCGCGCGGCAATCGCATGAGCGCCGCGATGCTCCGGCGGCGGTTCCATACGCTGGCGACGCTCGCCGGCATTCCGGCTGACATCGCCCCGCATGCGATGCGCCATACCTTTGCGACCGACTTGCTCGAGGGCGGTGCGGACCTGCGCTCGGTTCAAGAGCTGCTAGGTCATGCGAGCCTGTCCACGACGCAGATCTACACGCATCTCACACCCGATCGGCTTAAGCGGGCTGTGGCTCAAGCCCATCCCCGCGGCGAATAGTGGCTGGCACGTCCCGCGCCGCACTCAGGTGTGTGGTTTTGATTGCGGGTTGGCAGGAAGAGGCATTCCTGCTATCATTCATCGGGTTGCTTCACGGCAACATGTTTTTATCACGCACGCGCGGCTACTTCATACCGTGGTGCCCGGGCTTTGGTAGCACATGTCCGGGTTGGTTTTGGAGGATGACCCCGCGCGGAGGCAAACCACAGGAGGTTTAACATGGCTACCAAGATTAATATCCGCACCCTGCTCGAGGCCGGCTGCCACTTCGGTCACCAGACCCGTCGCTGGAACCCCAAGATGAAGCCGTTCATCTTCGGTGAGCGCAACGGCATCTACATCCTCGACCTCAAGCAGACCATCCTCGACGCCGACCAGGCCTACACCTTCGTCAAGAACGTCGCCAAGGGTGGCAACGTGCTGTTCGTCGGCACCAAGAAGCAGGCTCAGGAGGCCGTCAAGAACGCTGCTGAGCGCGCCAACATGCCTTACATCAACCAGCGTTGGCTCGGCGGTATGCTGACCAACTTCGTCACCATCCGCTCCCGCATCAACCGCATGGAGGAGCTCGAGGCCATGGTCGAGGACGGCCGCATGGCTGTTCTGCCCAAGAAGGAGCAGGCTGTTCTCGGCAAGGAGCTCACTAAGCTCCAGACCAACCTCGGTGGCGCCCGCGACATGAAGGGTCTGCCCCAGGCTCTCTTCGTCATCGACACCAAGCGCGAGGAGAACGCCATCAAGGAGGCCCAGCGCCTGAACATCCCCGTCGTCGCCCTGATCGACACCAACTCCGATCCCGACGAGGTCGAGTACGGCATCCCCTGCAACGATGACGCTATCTCCGCTGTCACCCTTATGTGCGAGCTCATGGCTGACGCCTGCCTCGCTGGCTCCGGCAAGGAGCAGGTCTCCGAGGCCGAGATGGCCGCTGAGCCCAAGGCCGAGTAAATCAGTCTTAGTTAATTCTTTTTCATCTCTTTGAAAGGAACCACAATGGCCCAGATTACCGCCGCTATGGTCAAGCAGCTCCGCGAGATGACCGACTCCCCGATGATGGAGTGCAAGAAGGCTCTCGTCGAGGCTGACGGCGACATGGACGCCGCTGTCGACGTTCTGCGTAAGAACGGCCTTGCCAAGGCTGCCAAGAAGGCTGGCCGTGAGACCAACGAGGGCGCTGTCGCCGCGTTCGTCTCCGAGGATGGCAAGACCGGCGCTCTGCTCGAGCTCTCCTGCGAGACCGACTTCGTTGGCTCTAACGCCAAGTTCACCGGCTTTGCTTCCAAGGTCGCTGAGGTTGTCGCTACCACCGAGCCTGCTGACGTCGACGCTCTGCTCGAGAAGCCGATGGGCGAGGAGACCGTTTCCTCCGAGCTCACCGAGATGATTCACATCATGGGCGAGAACATGAAGATCTCCCGCTTCGCTGCCCGCAAGGCTGAGAACGGCGCGCTCGCTTCTTACATCCACATGGGTGGTAAGATCGGCGTCCTCGTCGAGTTCGCCTTCGAGAAGGCTGAGACCGCTCAGGCTGAATCCTTCAAGACCTTCGCTCACGACGTTGCCCTTCAGGTTGCCGCCGTCGCCCCGATCTGCGCTACCCGCGATCAGGTTCCGGCCGAGACCGTCGAGCACGAGAAGCAGATCTACATGGCTCAGGCTGCCGAGTCCGGTAAGCCCGAGGCTATCCAGGAGAAGATGGCTGTCGGCCGTCTGGAGAAGTTCTACAAGCAGTCCGTGCTCACCGAGCAGGAGTTCATCAAGGACAGCTCCCTCACCATCAAGAAGTACGCTGAGCAGGTCTCCAAGGAGCTCGGCGACACCATTACCGTCGTTGCCTTTGACCGTCTGGTCCGTGGCGAGTAAATAAGCTCTTGTAGCTGGTAATGAGCAGGCTGTGGGTTTTACTCACAGCCTGCTTTTTCATGGCTCTTCTTAGAGCCTTTGATAGAATGTTGAAAGTTCAATCTAAAGGAGGATCGCTTTGTCCGACATCCGATATAAACGCGTGCTTCTTAAGCTTTCCGGCGAAGCGCTGATGGGCGACGGCCAATATGGCATCGACCCCAAGGTTACCGACCATCTTGCTAAGCAGGTTAAGGAGCTGCTCGCCGTTGGCCATGAGGTCGGCGTCGTTGTCGGCGGCGGCAATATTTTCCGCGGCATGGCAGGCGCTGCCGGTGGCATGGAGCGTGCTCAGGCCGACTACATGGGCATGCTGGCAACCGTTATGAACGCGCTCGCCCTGCAGGATGCCTTCGAGCATAACGATGTTCCCTGCCGCGTGATGAGCGCTATCCAGATGAACGAGATCTGCGAGCCCTATATTCGCCGTCGCGCCATCAACCACCTTTCCAAGGGCAACGTCGTTATTTTTGCCGCCGGTTCGGGCAATCCGTACTTTACGACCGACACCGCCGCGGCTCTTCGTGCGTGTGAGATCGGCGCCGAGATTCTGATTAAAGCCACCAAGGTTGACGGCATCTATGATAAGGATCCCGTCAAGTGCGCTGATGCCGTCCGTTTTGACAAGATTACCTATCACGAGGTTCTCGTCCGCGGTCTGCAGGTTATGGATTCCACGGCTACGGCACTGTGCCAGGACAACCGTATGCCGATTTTGGTCCTCAACATCGATGGCGAGGACACCGTCAAGCGCGCGCTTTCGGGTGAGCCCGTCGGCACGCTCGTCTATCAGGAGGATTAAGCATGGCAGAGAACATCACCGCCCATATGGACAAGTCGCTCGAGTCCCTCAAGCATAACTTCTCCAAGGTCCGTACCGGCCGCGCCAATGCCAACATTCTGTCCGACATCACCGTCGATTATTACGGTGTTCCCACGCCGGTCACGCAGGTTGCCGCCGTCAAGACCCCCGAGGCCCACATGCTGCTCATCGAGCCGTGGGACAAGGCACTCATCAATGCTATCGTCAAGGCCATCGGCGCTTCCGATCTGGGTATTACCCCCAACTCCGATGGCACCGTCGTTCGTCTTCCGTTCCCGGCTCCCACTGAGGAGCGCCGTCGCGAGCTCGTCAAGGAGTGCCGCGAGTACGCCGAGCAGGCCAAGGTGTCTATCCGTAACATCCGTCGCGACTTCAACAACAAGCTCGAGCGCGATGAGGAGCTCACCGAGGACGATGTCCGTCGCGAGCAGGCCAAGGTCCAGAAGCACACTGATGAGTATGTCGCCAAGGTCGAGGAGCTTCTGAAGGAAAAAGAAGCTGAGGTCATGGAGATCTAAGGTGCAATACGACGAGCATAAACTGGTCGAGTACTTTGCCGACGCCCCTGCGGGCGTCGGTTTTTCCGACCTTGACCTCAATAACATTCCGCACCATATCTCGTGCATCATGGACGGCAACGGTCGTTGGGCCACGTCGCGCGGTCTTGCACGCACTGAGGGCCACAAGGCGGGTATCGTCTCGCTGCGCGAGATCATTACCGCCTGCGTGCGCTTGGGTGTCGACGTCCTTTCGGCCTATGCGTTTTCCACCGAAAACTGGAATCGTCCGCAGCACGAGGTCAACGTTTTGATGCACTTGTTTGCCAAGACGTTCATCGACGAGTTGCCGCTTCTGAAGCGCGAAAACGTGCGCGTTGTCTTTTTGGGTGATATTTCCGCGCTGCCCAAGAAGACCCGCGACGTTTTTGAACGCGGTCTTGCCGAGTGCGCCGATCACACCGGTATGACGCTGGCGCTTGCCGTCAACTACGGCGCGCGTGCCGAGATTACCCGCGCTGTCCGTCAGATCGCGCTCGACGTTGCCGCCGGTAAGATTGATCCTGCCGCAATTGATGACGACATGGTGGCTTCTCACCTTTATACCGCCGGTCTTCCCGATCCTGAGCTTGTGATTCGCACCTCTGGTGAGCTGCGCCTTTCGAACTATCTGCTGTGGCAGGTGGCTTATTCCGAGTTCTACGTCACCGATACCTATTGGCCCGACTTTGATCGTTGGGGCCTTGTCGACGCCATTTTGGCCTATCAGGGCCGTGACCGTAGGTTTGGTGGTCTGAGCAAGACCGAGGAGGCTTAATCGTGTCCGATCGTCCCAAGGCAATTGCTCCCAAGACATCTGAGCGCAAGGCTGTCGCTGCGGGAGCGCCCGCAGCGAAGAATGGCACCGGTTCGTGGCTTGCCGGCTTTATCACCCGTGCCGCCGCCGGTATCGTCTATGCCGTTGTCTTTATCCTGTGCCTGGTTTTGGGTATTGTGCCCACGGCCATCTTTGTTTCTGTCATGAGCGGCCTGTGCTGCTATGAGTTTTTCCGTATGACGAGGCTCGATGGCAAGATGGCTAACGAGCGCATGGGTATCGCTGCCGCCGTACTCTTTCCGCTGTCGGCGTTGGGCGATTCGATGTTGCTGAATGCCCTGCTTTTTGCCCTGATGCTCGCTGTGGGCATTTGGTATGTTTGGTCGCCGCGTACCCGCATCTCTGATGTGGCCGTGACGCTCATGGGTCCCATCTACACTGGCTTTATGCTGTCGGCTATCGTGCTGCTGCGCGATGCCGTGCCCGGATTTGCCGGCGCCCTGCTTTCGGTGGGCGTTTGCGCGTCCCTTTGGGTCTCCGATTCGTTTGCCTACATCGTGGGCAGCCGTATCGGTAAGCACAAGATGGTTCCCAAGATCTCTCCCAAAAAGAGCTGGGAGGGGTTTGTCGGCGGCATCCTGGGCTCGGTTTTGATTTGGCTCATCCTGTGGGCGACGCACTTTTACAAGCTCAGCCTGCCCTATGCGCTGCTGTGCGGCGTGGTCGTGTCCGTCCTGGGCGTTATCGGCGACCTCATCGAGTCGCGTATCAAGCGTGGCGTGGGCGTCAAGGATTCCGGCAACCTTATCCCGGGCCATGGCGGCATGCTCGACCGTAGCGACTCGCTTATCTTTGGCTGCATTACCGCTCAGCTGCTTTTGATGATCGGAGGCGTGCTGTAATGTCCTTCCAAACGACGTATGGCCCCGATGGACGCCTTCGCGTTGCCATCCTGGGTTGTACGGGCTCCATCGGCACCCAGGCGCTCGATGTGTGCCGCCAGCATGCCGATCGCCTGCAGGTGACGGCGCTGTCCGTTAACTCCAGTACCTCCGAGCTCGTTGCCGCTGCCCGCGAGTTCTCGGTTCCGGCGGTTGCCGTGGCCGATGTCGCTCATGGCGATGACGCCGTGCTGCAGGAGTTGCCCGAGGGAACGAAGCTCGGCGTTGGCGCGCAGGCGGTTTGCGAGCTCGCGCGTCGCGACGATGTCGACTGCGTGCTCGTCGCTATTGTGGGCGCCGCCGGTCTCGAGGCGAGCCATGCGGCCTTGACCTCGAATAAGCGCCTTGCCCTTGCCAACAAGGAGTCCCTCGTCGTCGGCGGCGACTTGCTTATGCCGTTGGCGCAACCGGGCCAGCTTATTCCAGTCGACTCTGAGCACTCCGCCATCTACCAGTGCTATCTGGGGGAGAACCCACGCGAGGCTCATTGTATTTGGCTCACCTGCTCGGGCGGTCCGTTCTTTGGCCGCACCCGCGACGAGCTCGACCGCGTGACGCGTGCCGATGCCCTCGCACATCCCACGTGGGCCATGGGTGCCAAGATCACCATCGACTCCGCCACCCTCATGAACAAGGGCCTGGAGCGCATTGAGGCCATGCATCTGTTTAACTGCGACCTCGATTTCATTAACGTGGTCGTGCAGCGTCAGTCCAAGATTCACTCTATGGTCGAGTTCGCCGACGGCTCCGTGATGGCGCATCTCGGTGCTTCCGACATGCGTATTCCCATCCAGTTCGCGTTCTCGTATCCCGAGCGTTGG
>CATZIG010000019.1 GCA_958419975.1 uncultured Collinsella sp. | reverse complement strand
CGAGGGCATGATCGAGGAGGGCAAGCGCCTTGCCGCCCTCGCCCCCAACATCGTGGTCAAGCTTCCCGTGTGCGAGGCCGGCCTTGCCGCCTGCCGTGCGCTGGCCGATGCTGGCGTGCGCGTCAACATGACGCTCGTCTTCTCGCCGACGCAGGCCCTTATGGCCGCCAACGCCGGTGCTCGCTACATCAGCCCGTTTGTCGGTCGTTTCGATGACATCGCCGAGGACGGTATCTCGCAGCTCGACAACGTCGTGACCTGCATTAAGAACTACGACTGGACGGGCAAGAACGTCGACGACACCGTCGAGATCATCACCGCCTCGGTTCGTACGCCCAACCACGTGACCCAGGCCGCGCTACTCGGTGCCGATATTGCGACCGTGCCCATGGCCGCTCTCAAGAAGTGCCTGCATCATCCGCTGACCGACCAGGGCCTCGCCTCTTTTGAGGCTGACTGGCAGAAGGTCGTCGCTCAGGCTTAACGAGTGGATTGCCCCGGCATCGCGTCATCCGGTGCCGGGGTTGTTCTCAAGAGAGGAATTCGTATGACCAACCAGGAGCTGGCGAAGGTCGCCAATGAGGTCAGGAAGGGTGTCGTGACTGCGGTTCACGCGGCCAAGTCGGGACACCCGGGTGGATCGCTCGGTGCTGCCGACATCATGACGTATCTGCACTTTGAGGAAATGAATATCGATCCTGCCGACCCTCACAAGGCCGATCGCGATCGCTTTGTGCTCTCCAAGGGTCACGCGGCGCCGGGCCTGTATTCGGTGTTGGCAAATCGCGGCTATTTTCCCGTCGAAGAGCTCGAGACGCTCCGTCATATTGGCAGCCGACTGCAGGGCCATCCCAACATGAACGACGCCCCTGGCATCGATATGTCCACCGGATCGCTCGGTCAGGGCATCTCTGCTGCAGTTGGAATGGCGCTTGCCGCTAAGCACTGGGGCGACGGCTACCGTGTCTACACGTTGCTGGGCGACGGTGAGTGCGAGGAAGGCCAGGTGTGGGAGGCGGCCATGTTCGCCGGCAACCATGCGCTCGACAATCTTGTTGCCGTCGTCGACCACAACGGCTTGCAGATTGACGGCACGATCGATGAAGTCAACTCGGCCATGCCGCTCGCTGACAAGTTCCGCGCCTTTAAGTGGCATGTGATCGAGCTCGCCGACGGTAACGACATGGCGCAGATTGCCGCCGCCTTTGCCGAGGCCCGCAAAGTGAGCGACTCGCCCGTGGCCATTATCGCCGAGACGGTGAAGGGCAAGGGCGTCTCCTTTATGGAAAACCAGGTGGGCTGGCACGGCAAGGCACCCAACGATGAACAGTTTGAGCAGGCCATGGCCGAGCTCGCAGCAGCAGGGGAGGAGCTCTAATGGCAGACGTCAAGAAAGTCGCCACGCGCGTTAGCTATGGCGAGGCACTTGTCGAGCTGGGCAATGAGCGCGATGACTTTGTGGTTCTCGATGCCGACCTGGCCGCCGCCACGCAGACCGGTAAGTTTAAGGCTGCGCACCCTGAGCGCTTCTACGACGCCGGCATTGCCGAGAGCAACCTGATGGGTCTTGCCGCCGGCATCGCGACCACGGGCCGCGTTGCTTTTGCGAGCACCTTTGCGATGTTTGCCGCCGGTCGCGCCTACGAGCAGGTCCGCAATTCCATCGGCTACCCGCACCTCAACGTCAAGATTGGCGCTACTCATGGCGGCATCTCGGTGGGCGAGGACGGCGCCACGCACCAGTGCTGCGAGGATATCGCACTCATGCGCACGATTCCGGGTATGACGGTGGTCGTTCCCGCCGACGACGTCGAGGCTCGTGCCTGTGTGTGCGCCGCCTATGAGTTTGAGGGCCCGGTTTACATGCGCTTCGGCCGCCTGGCAACACCGGTCATCAACGATCACGAGGACTATGAGTTCAAGATTGGTCGCGGCGTGGTCGTGCGCGAGGGGTCCGATGTGACCATCATCGCTTGTGGCCTTATGGTCGCCGAGGCGCTTGAGGCTGCCGAGGCGCTCGCTGCCGATGGTATCGCTGCCGAGGTCATCAACATGCACACGATCAAGCCACTTGATGAGCGCCTGGTGGTTGCCAGCGCCAAGAAGACTGGTCGTGTGGTCACTGCCGAGGAGCATTCGATTATCGGTGGTCTTGGCGAGGCCGTGGCCTCGGTGCTCGCGGAGCAGCATCCGGTGCCGATGCGTCGCGTCGGCGTGCGCGATGTGTACGGCGAGTCCGGCCCTGCGGTCGATTTGCTGCACAAGTACGGTTTGGACGCCGACGGCATCGAAGCTGCGGTCAGGTCCGTGTTGTAAGGAAGGTTTCCATGGGATTTGTATCTGCCAACCAAGTGACGATCGGGTATACCGCCGCCTCGCGCGAGGACGCCCTGCATTATTTGTCCGAGCAGGCCATCGAGCTCGGCTTTGCCGATGACGCATCTGCCGTAGAGGCCGCTTTCATTGCTCGCGAGAACGAGGCCGAGACCGGCCTTGTCGCCGGTTTTGCCGTTCCGCATGCCAAAAGCGACGCGATCCACACGCCGGGCGTTGCCGTGCTTAAACTGGCCGAGCCCGTTGAATGGCCGAGCTTCGATGGGGTACCCGTCGATGTTGCGCTCGCGCTGTACGTGCCCGCCGGCGAGGCTGGAACCACGCACCTGCGTCTGCTCTCCAAGGCTGCCGTGATGCTGATGGACGCCGGCTTCCGTGACAAGGTGCGCGCGAGCACCGATCCCGTTGAGATTGCGGAGCTCATCAATAGCGGACTCGAAGACTAGAACGGTCATCCCGTTCAATCAATCGATCCTTCTCCAAGGAAAAGGGCCGCGACGCCATATCGGTGTCGCGGCCCTGTTTGCGTTTCCTCAAATAAAACCTGCCAAAATAAACCTGTCCCTTTTTGGTAGGTTACCGATTCATAGCGCCGTGAATGTAGGGGGTGACCTCGGGGGAGATGTGGCCGCAGCCCAGCTCGCGCAGCGCGGACTCGATGGCGGCGGGCAGCGGGGTCTTGCCCTCGGCATCGACGGCGCTGCCGCCGAGAGCGGAAATCTTGGCGATATCTGCGGGGGCGGCCTCGATATGCATGCAGCCGCCGACCAAGCGCGCGCGAACCTGCGCCAGGTCAAGATCGTGCAGGTAGTCCTCGCAGGTACGGATTATATCGATCTTCTCGCGCGTAAGCTCCTCGCCCGTGGGGACGCGCGTGGCAAGACAGGCTCCCGCCGGCAGGTTCCAAACGGGATAGCCCCATGCGCGCAGCAGCTCGCGCTCTTCGTCCTTGGTAAAGCCGACCTCCATGAGAGGGGAGCGTACGCCGAGCTCTTTTGCCGCGCGCATGCCAGGGCGGTAGTCACCGCGATCGCTTGCATTGCTGCCGTCGATGACGGTGGGAAAGCCGAGCGACTTGGCGTGGTTGACGATGGCGGTAAAGCCGGCGTGCTTGCAGTGGTAGCAGCGATTGGCGTCGTTGCAGGCTACTTGGGGGAGTTGCAGCTGATCGACCGACAGATTGAGCACGGGGAGCTTAAAATGTGGCCCCTCATGGGCTTGTCCATCAACGGACCGCTCAAACGAAGTCTGTTCGGGCGTGCCGATGAGCGGCGTGGTGAGATGGACGAGGAGGGTATTGGTAGGCATGATGCGGGCGCATACGGTGGCTAAAAAGCTGCTGTCAACGCCGCCAGAAAACCCGATAGCCACGCGCCCGTATGCCAAAAGCAGCTGTTCGAGCGCTGATAGCTTGTCTTGAAGCTCCTCTGCGGGTGCCGTGGTGTCTAAAATCATGAAACGATCCTTATCGTTGAGTACTCGATCGAAAACTATAATCCTAATGCGTTACTTGCCATAAGACTTCTATCTATGTAACGAAAGTGCAATATGGTATATACGTTATATACAAGTTGCCAAATGCGGTAGAGTTGCGGCAATGCGACAGCGAGAGTCGATGGGGGACCGATATGATCAAGGCTGTTATTTTTGACATGGATGGAACACTGGTCGATACCGAGCGTTTGGGTATCAAGGCATGGAAGGCGGGCGCTGCCGAGTTAGGGGTTGCGATTGATGATGCGCTGATTCATCAGTTTATCGGCCGCACGCTACCCGATGTCATGGACATCCTTGATAAGCATTACGGCAGCCACGAAACCACCGAGGCGATCTATGTCCGCCACAAGGAGATTCGCGACGAGATGGTCAAGACCGACCTGGAGCTTAAGGCCGGCGCCGCCGAGTGCATAGACGAGCTGTTGGCTGCGGGCTATCACGTGGGCCTGGCGACGTCGTCGCGCCTCGCTACGGCCGAGCGCAACCTTAAGATGGTCGGCCTCTTTGACAAGTTTGAAACGGTGACCTGCGGCGAGGACGTCGTGCACGGCAAGCCCGACCCTGAGATGTATCTGCTTGCCTGCGAGCGCGCGGGCTTTGCCCCCGAGGAATGTGCCGTGGTCGAGGATTCGCGCAACGGCTGCGTCTCGGGCATTACGGCCGGCTGCCATGTCTTTGCCGTTCCCGATATCGTGCCGCTGCCGCAGGACGTGGTGGATGGCTGCGAGGCCGTGCTCGATACGTTGTTCGACCTGACGGCGGCGGTCAAGGCCGTGCGCTAGACAATTGCGGAGCTGAAACGAGCAATTGGCCGTCTTTGCGCTCAAGCAAAAGAGGTCCGGCAATGGTCGGGCCTCTTTTGCTTGAGTGGCGTTTTGGCATACTGGCCGACGTGCTATAGATACGCGCCGAGGTTGATGGCGGTGGCTTCGGCTTGGCTGCTCGCCTGGGTACTGGCGCGCTCCAAGAGGAACGGCCGCACGAGTTCCTGACGGTTGATGTCCTCGGCGGCTGTGACCGCAGTAACGGTTCTCGCTGCGGAACCAATGCGGATGTGCTTGGTTTTTGCCGGTGCCTTGTTCTCGATTTGCTCCATGAGCAGCTGGACACCCTTGCGGCCAATCTCGTAGCCCGGGGGTGCCACCGTGGTGAGGGGGACCGACCCGCTCCATGCAAGCGGGTTACCGTCGCAGCCGGCCACGCGAACCTGTTCGGGGACGGAGATGCCTTTGTCGGTCAACGCCGAGATAACGCCCGAGGCCAATACATCGGTAAGGCCGATGACAAAATCGGGACGCTCGCCGGTAGAGCGCTCGGCAATCTGAGCGCCGATGCTGTAACCATCGGCAGCGGTATTCCATTCTCCGGCGTCAATGACCTCAATTTTGATATCGGGATGCAGGACGAGGGCCTTATGAATGCCAAGTACGCGCAGGGTGAGCTGCATAAATGCCGCTCTGCCCACAACGGTGATATGGCGCGCGCCGCGGGTGATGGCGAGCTCGGCGATAATGCGCCCTTGCGCCTCGTTGTCGGCGGCCACGTAGTAACCGGGTTCGGAGCAGTGGATGTCCAGATGGACGATCGGCACGGGCATCTTGGCCATTGCGGGGTGCCAATCGGGGGACGCCATAGGCTGAACCATGACGCCGGACATCTGCGTGCCCATAAAATAGCGCAGGTAGTGGTCCTCGAGGATGTCGTCGTTATCGGCGTTGGCGATGAGCAGGTCATAGCCGTGCTTGCGGGCCTCGTTATGGGCGCCGCTGGCAATTTGGAGCGAGAAGCCATGGTCGAGACGGGGGAGGACCAGGCCAAAGGACTTGGTGGCGCCGCCCGCGAGCTGACGAGCACTTTGGTTGGGCAGGTAGCCAAGGCGATTGATGGTCTCGTTGATGAGCTTGAGGGTCTCGGGGCGCAGCTTTTCGGGGTGGTTGAGCGCGTTGGATACCGTGCCCAGCGAGACTCCTGCTTCGCGCGCGACGTCGCTGATTTTTACCTTTGCCATAGCGGCCCCTTTGATGCGTTTCAAGTACAAGCCAGATTGTAGCATCCCAAACCTACCAAAAAGGGACAGGTTTATTTTGGCAGGTTTATCTGGGGAAACGCCGTTGCCAGCGCGACCACCACGAAGGGGGCAGGTACCTTTGTGGTGGTTTGGACCGGCTGGACGTGTGTGCATCGAGTGGTATCTAAGTTGAGATACCACTTCTGGTATATCAGCTTGCGTTTGCGTGAGTACAATACTCGAACGTTATGCGTCTCAGCGCCCCCTGTGCGTGGACGTTTTGCAGTCAAGCGGACGAAGGGATTTATCCTATGTGCGGAATTGTCGGCTACACCGGCTCTGATATTGCAAAGAACATCCTGGTCACGGGCCTCAAGCGTATGGAGTATCGCGGCTATGACTCCTCGGGCGTCGCGCTCGAGGTGGGCGAGGGCGCCGCGGCGCACCTCGATGTCATCCGCCGCGTGGGTAAGGTCGCGGGCTTGGAGAGCGAGCTTTCCAATATCGACAGCGACGCTACCTGCGGTATCGGCCACACCCGTTGGGCCACCCACGGCAAGCCCTCCGTCGTTAACGCTCACCCCCACACCAGCTGCGACGGTCGTATCGCCATCGTCCACAACGGCATCATCGAGAACTTCGCCGAGCTGCGCGAAGAGCTGGAGGGCCGCGGCCACCACTTTAAGAGCGAGACCGATACCGAGGTCTTCGCGCATCTGATCGAAGAGGCTTATGCCGAGACGCACGACCTGATGGCCTCCGTGCGCGAGGCTTGCACCCACGTGGTCGGTGCCTATGGTCTGGCCGCCGTGTGCGCTGACGAGCCCGGCGTGATCGCCGTGGCCCGCAAGGATTCCCCGATCGTGGTCGGCGCGGGCGAGACCGGCGCCTATGTCGCCTCCGACGTCATCGCGCTCATCGACGCAACCCGCGACGTCGTGGTGCTCGAGGACGGTCAGTTTGCCAAGCTCACGCCCGCAGGCGTCGAGTACACCGACGAGGCCGGCAACGTTATCGAGCCCAAGGTCACCCACATCGACTGGGACCTGGACATGGCAGAAAAGGGCGGTTATCCCGACTTTATGCTCAAGGAGATTCACGAGCAGCCGCGCGTCGTGCGCGACACGCTGGTCGGTCGTATGACGCCGGCCGGCGAGCTCGACATCGACGAGCTGGGCCTTTCGCTCGAGGAGCTCAACGACATCGACCGCGTCTACGTGATCGCTTGCGGCACCAGCTATCACGCTGGCCTCATTGCTAAGAATCTCATCGAGGGCTGGGCTCGCATCCCCACCGAGGTGGAGGCGGCCAGCGAGTTCCGTTATCGCAATCCCATCATCACGCCGACGACGCTCGTCGTGGCCGTGTCCCAGTCGGGCGAGACGGCCGATACCCTTGCCGCCATTCGAGACGCGCGCATTAAGGGTGCCAAGGTCTTCGGCATCACCAACGTGGTGGGCAGCCCCGTGGCGCGTGAGAGTGACGGCGTCATCTACACCAAGGCCAACAAGGAGATCGCGGTCGCCTCGACCAAGAGCTTCATCGGCCAGGTCGTGAGCCTTACGCTTTTGGCTCTGCTGCTGGCGCAGGTCAAGTACCGCTTGACCACCAAGCAGGCGCGCATGCTGTTCCGCGAGCTTTCCGATACGGCCGAGCAGATCCAGTGGATTTTGGATACCCAAACCGAGGCCGTGCATGAGGCCGCCCTGCTGTGCAAGGACGCGCAGTCGGCGCTGTTCGTGGGCCGTGGCATGGGTGCCGCTATTTCCTACGAGGGCGCGCTCAAGCTCAAAGAGGTCAGCTACCTGCACGCCGAGGCCTACGCCGCCGGTGAGATGAAGCACGGCCCCATCGCGCTGATCGACCCGGGCTTCCCTGTCATCGCCGTGGCCACCAAGAGTGCCACCTACGACAAGACCGTGTCGAACCTCATGGAGTGCAAGGCGCGCGGCGCCAAGGTCATCGTCGTTGCCACCGAGGGCGACGAGGAGATCAACAAGATCGCCGACTGCATTATCCGCGTGCCAGCAGTCCGCGACGTGTTCAGCCCCATCACGGCGAGCGTCCCGCTGCAGCTGCTCGCCCGCGAGGTCGCCATCCTGCGCGGCTGCGACGTCGACCAACCCCGAAACCTGGCGAAAAGCGTCACGGTCGAGTAGTTGGTTCCGCCGTTCTAGCGACTAAGGCCCGGCTCCGCATCAAGACGGAGCCGGGCCTTGTTGCATTTGCTCGGATAAAACCTGCCAAAATAAACCTGTCCCTTTTTGGCAGGTTAGCGGAGCTTGCTGGTCTCGAAGTACTCGGGGAACTGGTCCAGGACCTCGGTCTGGTTGCGAAACATCATATGCAGGTGCTTGCTGACCAAAAAGCTCGCTTCGATGGGGTCGCGACCGGCGATGGCGCGGCGAATCTGCTTGTGTTCGTTCACGATGTCCTGATTGTCGAGAACCTGCGTGGCGGCGCGCAACCAGCGAAAGCGCTCCAGGTCGGCATTGGTCTCTTCGAGCCACGACCACACGGTGCTGCGACATGCGATGCTAAAAATCATGTGATGCATGAGGTTATCGCTCAAAAAGAAGCCGATGCGATCCTCATCGGCCATGGCCTTTTCCTGCAGCGCGATGGCGCGGTCGAGCTGCTCGATGCCTGCCGAGGTGGCGCGCGCACAGCACTCCACGATCACCTGCTTTTCCAGATGCTCGCGGATGTAACAGGCACTCTCGGCAAGGGTGAGGTTGATGGGTGAGACGTAGGTGCCACTCTGGGGCACGGTGCGCACCAGGCCTTCCTGCGCCAAGCGAACCAAAGCTTCGCGCACGGGCGTGCGACCCATATCCAGGTCATCGCAAAGTTGCTTGACGCCCAGCTTTTCGCCCGGCTTGTAGTCCAGGTAGACGATTTTGCGTCGAATGGTGTGGTAGGACTGGTCCTGTAGGCTCGTTTCCTGCTCGCCGACGTGCATCGATTCTTCCATAGCGCCTCGCAACTGTTCTATCAAACTCATATGTCAGTTGTTAATTATGCCGCGAATCAGCTCTCCGCGGTGGGTAATTCGGCTGTTGCCTGAGAACTATTGCGGCATCTTAGTCTGTGTTTGCGCAAGGCTGCGCTCAATGTTGCCGTATCATAAGCCGTCGCAAACGTGAAATAGAAAGAAGGAATCCCATATGCAACTGGCAAACATCGTACGCGAGCGCTGGAAAGGCGTCTTGTTCTGCCTGATCATCGCTATCCCCGCGACGTTGCTCGGCAAACAGATTGAGGTGGTCGGCGGGCCGGTATTTGCCATCCTCTTTGGCATGGTCCTGGCGCTCGTCTTTCCCAAAAATCGTCGCGAACAGCTTGCCGCCGGTGTCACCTATACGTCTAAAAAAGTCTTGCAGTACGCGGTTATCCTGCTTGGCTTTGGCATGAACCTCTCTCAGATTCTGTCCAAGGGCGCCCAGTCGCTGCCGATTATCGTGGCGACGATCTCGACCTCGCTTGTCATCGCCTTTGTGCTCTGCCGCGTCATGAACGTGCCGGGCAAGATCGCGACACTTATAGGTGTTGGTTCGTCGATTTGCGGCGGTTCTGCCATCGCCGCGACCGCACCCGTCATCGATGCCGACGATCGCGAGATTGCCCAGGCTATTTCGGTCATCTTCCTGTTTAACGTTATCGCGGCGCTCGTGTTTCCGACGCTCGGCGGTATGCTCGGGTTGACCAACGAGGGCTTTGGCCTGTTTGCCGGCACCGCCATCAACGACACCTCGTCCGTAACGGCTGCGGCGAGCGCTTGGGACAGCATGCATCCCGGCGCTAATGTGCTCGAGAGCGCCACGGTGGTCAAGCTCACCAGGACGCTGGCCATTATTCCCATTACGTTGGCTCTCGCATGCTGGCAGATGCATCTGGCGCGCAAGGCCGGCGGCGACGCCAAAAGCACGTTCTCGCTTAAACGAGCGTTTCCCATGTTCGTGCTGTTCTTTGTGCTGGCGAGCGTGATCACTACGGTGCTTCAGCTCCCCGCGTCCTTTACGGCGCCTATCAAGGATCTGTCGAAGTTCTTTATCGTGATGGCCATGGCGGCTATTGGCTTTAATACCGATATCGTCGAGCTGGTCAAAAAGGGCGGCAAGCCCATCGCATTGGGCTTTTGCTGCTGGATTGGCATTGCGTGCATGAGTTTAGGAATGCAGCACGTGCTGGGAATCTGGTAGAGAAGTAGCTTATTTGCGTGCTGCGTGCTGGCGAGCGCATCCTCGCGGTGGAGCGATAGGAGCTCTTGCGGGTATGGCTTGTCCGCAGGTTGATAGGTCCCGAAGAGCTCTTATCGCCCCGCCAGGATGGCGATGCGGGGCAATTCATATATTCGCAAGAAGGCGTCGCAGGCCCTATAGTGTTTGGTGAACAATATCGTTCAATTTTGAAACACTCGGTCGTGCGACCGTCGGCGGTTGCATGTCGCCGCGGACAGGGGCAAATCATGGATAGCGATGCCAAGCTGAACATCTTGACCGAGGCCCTGGCTGCTGCCGGGGCCTCGGCATTGGCGATCGATGCGCGTGGGGACGTCGCGATCTCGACCATGAATGACGCGGCGCTTGAGCGGGATGTGGCGGCTTTTGTTGCTGAGCGTCTCGACCGTATAGGAGACGGCGCGCGTCTGGTTATGGGGCGTGAGGGTACGCGCCTGAGCCTGACCGTTCGCCCCACCGACAAAGAGGCCGGGGGGCTTTGGGTCGTCGTGGTCCGCGAGGTGCGCGGTGCCGCGGCGCATGCGGGCATCGAGTGGCTCAACGCCGACGAAGTTGAGGTCCGCTACGAATCGAGCGCGTACGGCATCGTTGAGGGAGCGGCTTCAGTGGCTGCGCCGGTCGTCGAGAGCTACGCGCGCGGTGTGCCCCTTATGCTCGAGGGCGAGCTGGGCGCGGGTCAGGTCGAGATCGCCAAGCGCCTCTACCTGGACGGTCCTTTTGCCGATCAGCCCTTTGTTTCCGTTGCGCTCGATGAGCTCACCGAGCGCGGTTGGCGCCATGTGCTCAAAAGCGCCGAATCGCCGTTGTTCCAAACGGGGCTGACTCTTTGCATTGAGGGCTGGAACGCGGTTGGCCCCCAGCGCCTCCGCGAGCTGGTCTCCACGATGGCCGACACCGCGTTGGCGACGCGCTGCCATGTGGTGCTGACGGCGAATGACATGCCGGGCGGCAGCGAAAGTGATCAAGCCGCCTTTGTGACCGAGCGCTTCGCCTGTGCGGTGAGCGTGGCGCCGGCAATCGCCGAGCAGGGAGCCGCGTCGACGAAGGTTGCGCGCTATTTGGAATATCTCGCTGACGCATTTGGGACGGCAGCGCCCACGCTGTCTTCCGCGGCGACGAAGACGCTCGATGCTTACCGCTGGCCGCGCAATTATCTGCAGCTCCGCGAGGTCTCGGAACGACTGTATATATTGGTGGGCGCGGGCGCGGTGGACCGCGCTGTGGCGGAGGAAGTGCTCGCCCAAGAGGACGTGATTAAGACCGCAACCTTTGGCGCCCCGACGCTCGAAAGCGACCTGTATATCCTGCGACCGCTGGCCGATACCGAGCGAGATATCGCGCATCTGGTTGTAGACCATCTCCACGGCAACCGAACCCGTGCGGCGGAGGTGCTGGGCATAAGCCGTACAACGCTGTGGCGCTTGCTGAAGGACGATGACCGTTGAGCGAGGCGCCCGTGACCGCGCGCGACGCGTGTGCTACAGTCCAAAGCGTTATTGTTTCGATTTGGTTACGGCGTGCGGGGGCGTATGGCTGAGACTACAAAACCGAGCCGCAGAAGGCGGAGTGCCGCGCCGGTCAACCGACGCACAACATCGGTGACGTGGGGCAAACACGCCTCGGGGTTTGATGGCTCGTTCAAGCGCACTAAATACGGCTATCCTTCGGCAAGCGCCCGCTTGGCAATGCAGGCAGAGTCCTCGCTGTGGGGCCGCAAACGCGTGGTGGGCTCAAAGCTCAAGCACGACGGAACGCTCGGCTACATCAGCCGCGGGGCGGCTCGCCGCAGCGGGCTCAATCCCGCCGGCTGGCATCGCTACGTGCCGATCGTGGCCGCCGTTGCAGTGATCGTCATCGCGCTCGCTGCGCTCGGATATGCCGGCGGTGGCGCCAACTTGGACGCAATGTTTAAATCGCCCGAGCTCGCGCATGCAGGCACAGAAGTTGTCGAGGGCGCTCAGACCCAGACGGGCGTTGCGCCCCAGCGCGGTATCGTCGCGGCGGCCTCCACCATCGCCGATGCGCAAAAGGACGAGGACGAACAAGGCGACGGTGCCGAAACGACTCACACGAACGAAACGACGACAACGGCGACGTCTATATAAGTTGCGAGTGGGGTAGCTAAAATAGCCCCGTCCAAAATTAGCTACCCCCGCTGACGCTCCTGGGTTACCTTACGTAGACGACGTTGTCGCGGCGCGGTTTTGCCTCGGGTAACGTGTCCTCGGCGTAGCCAAGAATGCAGTTACCGACACCGCGCAGGCTGCCGTCGGCGGGCAGACCCCAGCTGGCCAGCAGCTCCAGGCCCTCGGGCGAGTCAAAGACCTCATGCGCGCGGTGGATCCAGCACGAATCGACACCCAGTGCATAGGCGGCGTTGAGCAAGTTGCCCATGGCAAGCGAACCGTCTTCCAGATGCGTGGGCACGCTGCGGTCGACCAGCACCACCACAACGGTCTTGGCACCGTAGAAGGGGTCGCCGTTGCTGCCCATGACCTGGGCGTTGAGTTGTGAGAGACGCTCGACGGTCGCGGGGTCGGTGACGGCGACAAATGTCACCGGCTGGCGGCCCATGCCGCTCGGTGCATATTGGCCGGCTTCGATAATGCGTGCAAGCTTTTCGGCCTCGACGGGACGATCGCTGTAGTTGCGGCAGCTGCGGCGGTGAATGAGCGCTTCGATAGTCTCCATGGTGTCTCCTTGCGGTGGCGTTGCAGATACCCCGTTCATACCCGTCGTGCCCAAACGATAGACGGTCAATTGCCCGGCCAAAAGGATAGATTCCAATTGGGAAAGTAGGTTTGCATAAAAGTACCTTCAGAATGTGACAAACCAATGGGATGGTTAAACGTTTTATCCCGTCTACCCTGCGGTTTTTTACCACTTGCCTAAATGACGAACGCATAACCTCTGATAAAGGTTTTACTAAAGGAGTACCAACGTTTATCAATGCGCCGTGGTGGCGCCGGGCCAGGAGGTAACATCATGTTCCAGGCTGGAGATGTCGTCGAGACCGATTTCGAAGGATTTCTGAAGCTGCTGCGTTCCAAGACGCGCGCTTTCGTGTCGATCAACGATCACGAGTACTACATCACGCACACCGATGGCTATTGGCGTGTTCAGGATTGCGAGGCCCTCAACGACAAGGGCCACTTTACTGACTGCTCCGAGCTGGTCAACACGGTCTGCGAGGTCGTCGAGCTGCCGTGGATTGCCGGCAAGAGCCTGCATGACAGCTTCTCGGGCGCTACGGTCTACGAGGCCGTCGCCGCCTAGCAGGCAATAAAACCCGATTTTCACATGACCGCTGGCGCCGCCCCCCGCGCCGGCGGTCTTTTTCTGCCGATGGGCCATAAAAGTGCACGCATTTGCAGAGAGCCTGTTGACGATAGTCAAAACTCGGACTAATCTAGAGACATATAATTGGTCAAAAATCGGACAATCGAATGGTGGGATAGATGAATAGTGCGGTTGCGCTGGTCGACTTCGACCGATTGCTCAATGGACTCGACCATATCTATTCGGAGTTCTCGCGCGCCTGCGGCCTTTCGGACTGCGCTTACTGGATGCTCGTCGATACCAGCACGGCGGGCGGCAGTATTGCCGTAAGCCGTCTGACAAGCGAATGGTTCTACAGCAAGCAGACCATCAACTCGGCAATTAAAACCTTGACGGCGCGGGGCTTCGCAACGTTGGAGTTTGCCGAAGGCAGTCGTAAGAACAAGGTTGTGAGCCTGACCGAAGAGGGCAGGCGATTTGCCGAGCGTTATGCGCTGCCGGCACTCAAGGCCGAGCAGCGAGCCTTTGGCGCGCTTGAGCCATGTGAGCAGCGCGAGATTATGCGCTTGATCGGCAAATTCTCTCAGGTGCTCGGCGATGAGTGCGATGCCTTTAAGCAGCATATCGCTGCCGAGAGCCAAGCCGAGAATCAAGGTGAGGGGGAGTCGTGCGACTGTTAATGAGGTTTCTAAAGCCATATCGAGGGCTTGTCGCAGTGACGCTGCTGGTGCTGCTGGTGGATAACGTCGGTACGCTGTTGGTTCCCACGATGCTGGCGAACATGGTCAACACCGGTATTACCACGGGCGATGTCGACTACATTTTACGCAACGGCCTATACATGTTTATTGCGACCAGCATGGCTAGCGGCGGCACGGTGCTGGGCTGCTATCTTTCGGCGCGCCTGGCCGCCAACGTGGCTTGCGATATCCGCAATGCCGTGTACGACAAATCGCTCGAGCTCGCGGCCAGCGATTTTGAGCGCTTTGGCACCGGATCGATGATCACGCGTTCGCTCAACGACATCAACGTGATTCAGCAGGCGATTCTGCAGACGATTCAGCTGGTGCTGCCCGTGCCGTTTTTGGCTGTGGCTGGCATCATCTTCGCCTGGTTTATCGATCCTGCCATGGGCACGCTGCTGGGCGTAGTCGTTGCGATTGTGCTGGTGGCGGCGGTCTTTACGGTTGCCAACGCGGCTCCGATCTTTATGCGCTTGCAGAGCTTTATCGACCGCATGAACGTGGTGCTGCGCGAAAACATCGTGGGCGTGCGTGTCATCCGTGCGTTTAACAAGGAACGCCATGAGGAGCAACGCCTAGACGAGGTGTTTAGCGATTACGCGGCCAACGCCATCAAGGTCAACCACCTGTTTGTGGGCCTCGACAGCTCCAGCTTCTTTTTGATGAATATCGCCGAGGTGGCGGTGCTGTGGGTTGGCGGCAACCGCGTGGGCGCCCATGCGATGCAGATCGCGAGCATCTCTGCGGTGCTCGAGTACGCAATCCTGATTCTGTTCTTTGTGATGATGGCGCAGATGGTGGTGCTAACGCTGCCACGCGCCGCGGCATGCCTAAGCCGTGCACAGCAAGTGCTGGAGATTGAGCCGAGCATCGTCGATGGCCAGCGTACGCTTGATGCGGCCGCGTCCGACTCAAAGGACGGGGCCGATGCGGTCGCCGTGTTCGATCATATGTCGTTTCGCTTTGACGATGCCGACGAGGACACCCTGTGCGACCTGAGCTTTGCCTGTCGTCGCGGTCAGACGACCGCAATCGTCGGCTCGACGGGTTCGGGCAAGTCGACGGTGGCCAAGCTCTTGCTGCGCTTCCACGATGCCACCAAGGGCGCCATTCGCCTGGACGGTGTCGATCTGCGCGAGCTTTCGCAAGATGAGATCCGTGGACACATCGCCTATGTGCCGCAGAAGGCGTGGCTGTTCTCGGGCACCGTGGCAAGTAATCTGCGCTTTGGCAACGAGGACGCGACCGAGACCGACATGCTTCACGCGCTTGAGGTTGCCCAGAGCACCTTTGTACTCGATCAGCCGCAGGGGCTCGATACCCCGGTGGCGCAGGGCGGCACGAACTTTTCAGGCGGCCAGCGCCAGCGCCTGGCCATTGCTCGCGCGCTCATGAAGCAGGCCGATCTGTACATCTTCGATGACAGTTTTTCGGCCCTGGACTTTAAGACCGATGCCGCCCTGCGCCATGCGTTGCAAGACGAGACGCGTGACGCTGCGGTGCTCATCATCGCGCAGCGCATCTCGACGATTTTGCATGCCGACCAGATTGTCGTGCTCAAGGACGGCGAGATTGTGGGCTTGGGCACGCATAGCGAGCTTATGGAAACCTGCGAGGTGTACCGCGCCATCGCGGAATCGCAGATGAAGGGAGGTGAGTAGCATGACCAAGGAGCTCAAGAAGCAGGGCGGCGTTGATGACGCCGCTGCCGCGGGACTGGTCGAGGAAACGGCTGCCGCGTCGACCGAGCTGGATGACGCCGCCAAGGCTGCAGCCGAGCGCGAGGCTCGCCGCCAAGCGCTCTACGAGGAAAACGAACGTGCCGAGGACGAGCGCGCCCGCGCCGAGGCAGAGCGTATGCGCGACGTGGACGACGAAGACGAGGACGAGACGCCTCGGGATACCTGGGCGACGGTGCGCCGCCTGTGGAGTGAGGCCGCCGGCGACCATTGGCGCTTCTATATCGTGTTCGCGAGCATTGTGTTCTATGCCATCTTTAACACTGCTGCGCCGGCATATAGCGCCCGCGTGATCGATGAGCTGTGGAGCCACATTCAGGTGGCGTTTGCCAACGACACCACCTTCAACATCACCTGGGAGAACTGCGGCAGGACCATCTTCATCTACTTTATGATCTGGACGGCCGCTGCCTCGTTCTACGCGCTCCAGAGCTTTTTGATGTCGAGCGTCGCTGAACGCCTCAACCTGTGCCTACGCAACCGCATCGCACAAAAGCTCAACCGTCTGCCGCTTGCCTTTTTTGACGCGCATCGTCCCGGTGAGGTCGTCAGCCGTGCGACCAACGACTTGGACAAGATGTCCGAGAGCATGCAGCGCGGCTTGCTGCAGCTTCTGGTGTCGATCGGTACCGTGGTGGGCGCCGTGAGCGTGATGTTCGTGTTTAGCGTGCCGCTCACGCTCGTCTTTTTGTTCTTTACGGCGTTGTCGCTGCTGGTGACCAAGGTGGTCTCGCGCCGCACGCATGACGTAACCGGTGAGCGCCAAGAGTGGGTGTCCAAGATTACGAGTGCGGTCGAGGAAGGCTACTCGGGCCGTCTGGTGATTCGCGCGTTTAACCGCGAGCGCCAAAGTTCTGCCGAGGTGCACCAGGCCTCGGGCGAGCTGGCACGCGTGAGTGCCAAGGCCGACTTTATGATTAACGCCGTCGGCCCCGCGGTGCGCTTTATCGGCCGCCTGGCACAGATCGTGATTGCGATTGTGGGCTGCAGTATGCTGGTTGCCGGCCACATGACCGTCGGCGTGTTCCAGGCGTTCTTCCAGTTTATCTACGAGGCATCTGAGCCCATGACGCAGCTGTCGTTTACCTTCAACTCGCTGCAGAGCGCGCTGGCGAGTGCGGAGCGCGTGTTCGACCTGCTCGATGAGCCCGAGATGGAGGCCGATCCGCTGCCGGACGAGGCCGCCAAGCTGCCGGGCAAGGTCGAGGGCCGTGTCTCCTTTGAGCATGTGCGCTTTGGTTATTCGCCCGACAAGCCGCTTATGCGCGACGTGTCGTTTACTGCCGAGCCGGGCCAGAAGATCGCGGTGGTGGGAACCACGGGCGCAGGCAAGACGACGCTCATCAACCTGCTCATGCGCTTCTACGAGATTGACGGCGGGCGTATTACGCTCGACGGCGTGGATACGAGCCGCATGGATCGCGGCGAGCTACGTCAGCAGTTTGGCATGGTGCTGCAAGACGCCTGGCTATTCGATGGCACGATTGCCGAAAACATCGCCTACGGCTGCCCCGAGGCAACGCGCGACGAAATTGTGGCCGCCGCTCGTGCCGCGCAGGTCGACTTCTTCGTGCGCACCATGCCGCAGGGCTACGACACGCGCGTGGCCAACGATGCCGAAAGCATCAGTCAGGGCCAGCGTCAGCTGCTGACCATCGCACGCGTGCTGCTCAACAACCCGGCGATTCTCATCCTGGACGAGGCGACCTCAAGCGTGGACACGCGTACCGAGCTTGCCATCGGCCGCGCCATGGACGCGCTCATGCGCGGGCGCACCAGCTTTGTGATCGCGCATCGCCTGTCGACGATCGTGGACGCCGACCTGATCTTGGTCATGGACCACGGCAACATCATCGAGCAGGGCACGCATAAGGAGCTGCTCGCAGCCGAGGGCGCTTACGCCGACCTCTATCTGAGCCAGTTCGCATAATGTGACAAAGGGACAGTCTCTTTGCCACATCACAAATAAGGCGCGCCGGGGGTGAATTCCCTGGCGCGCCTTTGCGTTGATGCCGATGTCGTTTTGTGCCGCTTGCGTTCCTAGCGTTCGTCCACGAGCTTGGCGACGAGGGCCTTGAGCTCGGCCACCTCTCGCTCGAGTTCCTTGACGCGGCGGGCATTCTCGGTGATGCCCTGGCGGTTGAGGGCGGACTGCTCGGCGGCGTCATCGGGCATGTACTCGCGATGCT